>JBBION010000001.1:0-49757 GCA_037443345.1 Rubrivivax sp.
CCGAGTCGCGCAGCAACTCGCTGCTGGTGCGCGCGCCGAACAACGCCAAGCTCGGCCAGGTGCGCGCGCTGATCGAGCGCCTCGACGTGCCCGGCGCCGCCGGCGCGGGCGGGCAGATCTGGGTCGTGCACCTGAAGAACGCCGACGCGACGCGGCTGGCGACCGTGCTGCGCGCCGCGTTCGGCGGCGGGGCCGGCGGCGGCTCGACGACGCCGACGTCGGCGCTGTCGGCGGGTGCGACGCCGACGACGCCGGGCGCCACCGGGACGGCCATGACGACGGCCACCGCGCCGCTGTCGTCGTCGGCCGGACCGTCGACCGGCGGCTTCATCCAGGCCGACCCGTCGACCAACTCGCTGATCATCACGGCACCCGAGCCGCTGTACCGCCAGGTGCGCGCGATGATCGAGCAGCTCGACACGCGCCGCGCGCAGGTCTACATCGAGAGCATGATCGTCGAGGTCAAGGGCGACAACGCCGCCGACTTCGGCTTCCAGTGGCAGGGCGTGCTCGGCCGCCAGGGCGACCGCTTCATCGGCGGTGCCGGCACCAACTTCGGCAGCACCGGCAACATCATCGACCTCACGGCCGCCGGCCTGAGCGGCAACGCGCAGGGCGTCGCGCTCGGCGAAGGCATCAACATCGGGCTGATCCGCAACTACGGCGGCACCTACGCGCTGGCGGCGATCGCGCGCATGCTGCAGAGCCAGACCAGCACCAACATCGTCTCGACGCCGAACCTGATCACGCTCGACAACGAGGAGGCCAAGATCGTCGTCGGCGCCAACGTGCCGTTCATCACCGGCCAGTTCACGAACACCGGCACCGGCACGACCAACCCGTTCCAGACCATCGAGCGCAAGGACGTGGGCCTGACGCTGCGCATCAAGCCGCAGATCGGCGAGGGCGGCAGCGTGCGCATGACGATCTACCAGGAGTCCTCCAGCGTCGACGCGCGCGTCGCGCCGGGCACCTCCAACGCCGGGCCGTCGACGAGCAAGCGCTCGATCGAGTCGACGGTGGTCGTCGACGACGGCGCGATCCTCGTGCTCGGCGGCCTGATCGAGGACAAGTTCGAGGAGAGCCGCTCGCAGGTGCCTCTGCTCGGCGACATCCCCGGCATCGGCGCGCTGTTCCGCAGCCAGAGCCGCACGAAGAACCGCACCAACCTGATGGTGTTCCTGCGCCCCGTGATCATGCGCGACGCCGCCAGCGCCGCGCAGCTGTCGCTCGACCGCTACGACCTGATCCGCGCGCAGCAGCAGGCGGCGCAGCCGGCGCCGAACATCCTGCTGCCCATCGAGGGGTCGCCGGTGCTGCCGCCGGCATCCACGTCCGTGCCGGCGGCGCCCGGCGCCGTCCCCGCGCCGGCGGTGACGGCGCCCGTCAACTGACCCCGCCCGACGACCATGGGCGCGCGCCACCCCCTGCCCTACGCTTTCGCGAAGGCGAACACGCTGCTGCTCGAGGACGACGGGCACGCGCTGACGCTGTGGGTCGGTGACACGACGCCGCCGGCGGCACTGTCGGAGGTGCTGCGCGTCTACGACGTCGAGGCCTTCGAGCGCGAGGCGGCCGCCACGCTCGCGCAGCGCATTGCCGCCGCCTACGCCGGCGGCGAGTCGAGCGCGGCGGCGGTGGTCGGCGAGGTCGAGAGCGCGGTCGACCTGTCGCGCCTGATGCAGGACCTGCCCGCCGTCGAGGACCTGCTCGAGGCCGCCGACGACGCGCCGATCATCCGCATGCTCAACGCGCTGCTGACGCAGGCGGCCAAGGACGGCGCGAGCGACATCCACATCGAGCCGTACGAGCGCAGCTCGAGCGTGCGCTTCCGCGTCGACGGCACGCTGCGCGAGGTCGTGCAGCCGAACAAGGCGCTGCACGCGGCGCTGATCTCGCGGCTGAAGATCATGGCCGAGCTCGACATCGCCGAGAAGCGCCTGCCGCAGGACGGGCGCATCAGCCTGCGCATCGGCCAGCGCGCGATCGACGTGCGCGTCTCGACACTGCCCGGCGCGCACGGCGAGCGTGCCGTGCTGCGCCTGCTCGACAAGAGCGACAGCCGCTTCACGCTCGAGAGCCTGGGCATGAGCGGCGACGTGCTCACGGGCTTCGGGCGACTCGTGCAGCAGCCGCACGGCATCGTGCTCGTCACCGGGCCCACCGGCAGCGGCAAGACGACGACGCTGTACGCGGCGCTGCAGACGCTCGACACGGCCACCACCAACGTGCTGACCGTCGAGGACCCGATCGAGTACGAGCTGCCCGGCATCGGCCAGACGCAGGTCAACCCGAAGATCGAGCTGACCTTCGCGCGCGCGCTGCGCGCGATCCTGCGCCAGGACCCCGACGTGATCATGATCGGCGAGATCCGCGACTTCGAGACGGCGCAGATCGCGATCCAGGCGTCGCTGACCGGCCACCTCGTGCTCGCGACGCTGCACACCAACGACGCGCCCAGCGCCGTGACGCGGCTCACCGACATGGGCGTCGAGCCGTTCCTGCTGTCGAGTTCGCTGCTCGGCGTGCTCGCGCAGCGGCTCGTGCGCAAGCTGTGCCCGCGGTGCAAGCGCGCCGACGCGCAAGGGCGCTGGCACCCGGTGGGCTGCGACGCCTGCGGCCACACCGGCTACAAGGGCCGCACCGGCGTCTACGAGCTGATGGTCGCCGACGACAAGGTGCGTGCGCTGATTCACTCGCGGGCCGCCGAGAGCCAGGTCTTCGTCGCGGCGGAGGCCGCCGGCCTGAAGCCGATGCGCGAGGACGGCGAGCGCCTCGTCGACGAAGGGGTCACGTCGCTCGAGGAGGTCGTGCGCGTGACCCGCGAGTGACGCCGCCCGCATGCCCGCCTACCGCTTCGAGGCGCTCGACGCCGCCGGCAAGTCGACCACCGGCCTGCTCGAGGCCGACAACGCCAAGGCCGCGCGCGCGCAGCTGCGCGCGCAGGCGCTGGTGCCGCTGGCGGTGTCGCCGGTGGTCGCCGGCGGCGACGCGGCACGCGGCACGGTGCGCTTTTCGCGGCGCGTGTTCACGGCGACGTCGCTGGCGGTGTGGACGCGCCAGCTCGCCGGCCTCGTGACCTCGGGGCTGCCGCTCGAGCGCGCGCTGACCGCGCTCGCCGACGAGGCCGAGGACGCGCGCCAGCGCGAGCTGGTGGCACACCTGAAGAGCGAGGTCAACGCCGGCAGCGCGTTCGCGCGCGCGCTGGCCAGCGCCCCGCGCGAGTTCGACGACGTGTACCGCGCCGTCGTCGCGGCCGGCGAACAGAGCGGCGCGCTCGGGCAGGTGCTCGAGCGCCTGGCCGACGACCTCGAGGCGCGCCAGGCGCTCAAGGCCAAGCTGATCGGCGCGACGCTGTACCCGGCGATCGTCTCGCTGATCGCCGTCGTGATCGTCGTCTTCCTCGTGACCTACGTCGTGCCGCAGGTGGCCAGCGTGTTCTCCAGCTCGAAGCGCGCGCTGCCGATGCTGACGGTGGCGATGCTCGCGGTCAGCGACTTCGTGCGCGGCTGGGGCTGGCTCGTCGCGCTCGCGCTGGCCGGGGGCGCGGCCGCGCTGGCGCTGGCGCTGCGCAGCGCCGCGTTTCGCGAGCGCTTCGACGCGGCGTGGCTCACGCTGCCGCTGGTCGGGCGGCTCTCGCGCGGCTACAACGCGGCGCGCTTCGCCGGCACGCTGGCGATGCTCGCCGGCGCCGGCGTGCCGATCCTGAAGGCGCTGCAGGCGGCGGCCGAGACGCTGGCCAACCGCGCGCTGCGCGCCGACGCGATGGACGCGCTGGTGCAGGTGCGCGAAGGCGCGCCGCTGGCCGCCGCGCTGGCCGCCAAGAAGCGGTTTCCGGGGCTGCTGGCGATGTTCGCGCGGCTGGGCGAGCAGACCGGCACGCTGCCGAAGATGCTGCAGCGCGCGGCCGACCAGCAAGGTGCCGAGGTGCAGCGCCGCGCGATGGCGCTGGCGACGATCCTCGAGCCGCTGCTGATCGTCGCGATGGGCGCCGTCGTGATGCTGATCGTGCTGGCGGTGCTGCTGCCGATCATCCAGCTCAACACCTGGGTCAGGTGACCCCCCCGAAGCGCCAGCGGCGCCTCCCCCCAGGGGGGCGCCGCTGGCGGACCGGCGGAGCCGGATCCGCGGCGGCTGCTGGACGGCGTCGCACTTGTTCGACGCACCGCTGCGTGGCACCACGGTGGACCGAGATGCCACCGACGGTCGGTCGCAGGCGCGTGTCTTGCTTGCCTGCGGCGTGCAGTTGTCGGGATTTCCCCCGCTGCTCCGGGCTTGAAACCCGGCCCGGTTTGCTTGAATCATCCGCAGGTGTGCAGGGTCTGGAGGTGTGCATGACGACGTCGCACGATCTCGTTGCCGTGGCCGATCGCCGCGCGATCCCGATCGCGAAGATGCGCACCGTGTTCCGCGTCGATGACGTCGAGAAGCGGCTGGCCAAGCTGCCGCCGAAGGAGCACGAGGCGCTGCGCAGCACCTACGAGCGCATGCTCGAGAAGGGCCCCGAGCGCTTCCAGGTCAAGCCCGCCGGCGTGCCGGCGATGGACCACCTGTACGACGAACTGCCCAACTTCCACGCGGTGCTCGACGACGTGAAGCGCCAGCTGGCGCTGTGCGAGGACGGCCGCGACGCCCTCGAGATCACGCCGATGCTGCTGCTGGGCCCGCCGGGCGTGGGCAAGACGCACTTCGCGCGCGAGGTGTCGCAGCTGCTGGGCACGGGGCTGGGCTTCATCTCGATGAGCTCGCTGACCGCCGGCTGGGTGCTGTCGGGCGCGTCGAGCCAGTGGAAGGGCGCGCGCCCGGGCAAGGTGTTCGAGACGCTGGTCGACGGCGCCTACGCCAACCCGGTGATGGTCGTCGACGAGATCGACAAGGCGCGCGGCGAGCACGCCTACGACCCGCTCGGCGCGCTGTACAGCCTGCTCGAGCACGACACGGCGCACCACTTCACCGACGAGTTCGCCGAGGTCGCGATCGACGCCAGCCAGGTGATCTGGGTCGCCACCGCCAACGACGAGCGCGCGATCCCCGAGCCGATCCTCAACCGGATGAACGTCTACCAGGTGCAGATGCCCGACCGCGACGCCGCGCGCGCGATCGCGCTGCGCCTGTACGCGGGCATCCGCGCCGGCCACGCCTGGGGCGAGCGCTTCGACCCACAGCCCGGCGAGGCCGTGCTCGAGCGCATGAGCGAGCTCGCGCCGCGCGAGATGCGCCGCGCGTGGATGACGGCGTTCGGCAACGCCAAGCTCGACGGCCGCGGCACCGTCGAGGTGCGCGACCTGCCCGAGCCGAACGGCAAGCGCAGCCCGATCGGGTTCGTTCACTAGCCGCACGGCGCGCCGCGGCGCGCGTACCATCGCCGCCATGCCCGCGTCGCTCGCCGGCCGCCTCGTGGTGGCCATCTCGTCGCGCGCGCTGTTCGACTTCGAGGACGAGAACCGCGTCTTCGAAGCGGGCGACGACCGCGCTTACATGCAGCTGCAACTCGCGCGGCTCGACGAGCCGGCGCGCCCCGGCGTCGCGTTCTCGCTCGTGCACAAGCTGCTGGCGTTCAACGCCGACGCTGCCGCACGCGAGCGTGTCGAGGTCGTCATGCTGTCGCGCAACGATCCCGCCTCGGGACTGCGCGTGTTCCGCTCGGCGCGGCACTACGGGCTGGCGATCGATCGCGGCGTGTTCACGCGCGGCGAGAGCCCGTGGCGCTACCTCAAGCCGCTGAAGGCCAACCTGTTCCTGTCGGCCAACGAGGCCGACGTGCGCCAGGCGCTGGCCGCCGGCGTGACCGCCGCGCGCGTGTACCCGCACAGCGCGCGCGCCTCGGAGCACCACCCGCACGAGGTGCGCATCGCCTTCGACGGCGACGCCGTGCTGTTCTCCGACGAGGCCGAGCGCGTCTACCGCAGCGGCGGCCTCGACGCCTTCCAGCACCACGAGCACGCCCGCGCCGGCACGCCGCTGGCGCCCGGCCCGTTCAAGCCGCTGCTCGAGGCGCTGCACCGGCTGCAGCAGCAGCCCGGCGGCGGCATGCGCATCCGCACGGCGCTCGTGACGGCGCGCAGCGCCCCGGCGCACGAGCGCGCGATCCGCACGCTGATGGACTGGCGCATCGACGTCGACGAGGCGATGTTCCTCGGCGGGCTGCCCAAGGGCGAGTTCCTGCGCGCGTTCGAGCCCGACTTCTTCTTCGACGACCAGACCGGCCACGTCGAGCACGCGGCCGGGCACGTGCCGGCCGGGCACGTGGCTGCCGGCATCGCCAACGTCGACGCCGACGCCGTCGTGCCCACCGGCGGCGACGCATGACGACGCCGTGGCGGCGGCTGTGGCAGCCGCGGCGGCCGCTGTTCTGGCTGTGGGTCGCGTTCAGTGCGCTGTCGTCGGTGTTCGGCTGGGCGCTGCGGTTGCCGGGCCTGACCGATGCCGGCGTCGTGCTGTTCGGGCTGCTCGCGCTGGCCAACGTCGCCGCGTCGCTCGTCGTGCTGTGGCGGCTGCTCGCCACGCCCGAGCGGCCGTGAGCCGCGCGGGGCGGATGGCTTAGGGTTCGTCGTCGTCGTCGCCGGGCACCTCGGGCAGCCGGCAGCCGGGACGCACCGCGGGGCTCTGGAACATCCACCACTCGCGCCGGTCGGAGTGGCCGATCACCTTCGCCGCGGACCGCTCGACGCATGGCGCCACCGCGGTGCCGAGCGCGAACACCCAGCGCCGGTCGGGTGCCTGCGACATCCAGGCCACCGCGCGGTCGAACTGCACCGCGCCCGGCGCGCGGAAGCCGAAGTCGCGCACCGGTCGAGGCGCCATCAGCAGGTCCTGCTCCTTCCACTTCACCAGGCCGATCTCGCCCTGCGGCCCGGCGAGCCGATCGGCCGCGGCCATCACGCCGGCCGCTGACACCGCGCGATTGGCGATCGGCGCGATCGCGAGCCCCCAGATCAACCAGAACACCGCCAACCCGGCGAGCAGCGCGTGCATGCCGCGGCGTACCCGTCCGACCGCGGCAGCGACCAGCCACGCGGCACCGGCCACCGTCACCCATCGCGCGAGCGCCAGCGCCTCGTCGGTCAACCCGCGCACGGTGGCCATCGTGTCGAGCCAACGCCACTGGCCCGATGCCGCCCACAGGCCCGCGGACACCAGGCCCAAGCCGAGCAGCGCGGCGAGCGCCAGCGCGGCGCCGTGCAGCCAGCGCGCGTCGGCGATGCGCTCGAGCGTGGGGGCGAGCGCCACCGCGAGCATCGGCAGGATCGGCAGGATGTAGACCTCGCGCTTTCCCGCCGCCGCGCTGAAGAACAGGACGACGAGGATCGCCCACGCCAGCGGCAGCCACACGCGCGCGTCACGCGCGCGCCAGGCCGCGGCGGCGTCGCGCGCGCCGGCGCCGTAGGCCAGCGACAGCGGCAGAAAGTGCAGCAGCACGATGGGCACGTACTCGTAGAACGGCCGGATGTGCTGCCGCAGCACGCCGACGTAGCGATCCGCCGTCTGGTGGAACAACACGTTGTGCACGTACCCCAGGTACTCCGGCGTGCCGCGCGACAACGCCATCCACAGCATCGGCGCCAGCCAGATCGCGGCACCGGCGACGAAGGCGAGCACGGCCAGCGCCCAGCGAAACGCGTCGCCGCGCGCCGCGATCACCGGCGTCACCCGCGGCCAGCCGCCGCGGCGCATCAGCAGGTAGGGCAGCAGCATCAGCGGCACCAGCACGCCCACCACCTTGGTGATGACGGCCAGCCCGGCGGCGAAGGCGCCCAGCCACAGCGCCCGCCAGTTCGGGCCGTCGACGAGGTGGCGCAGCACGCCCCAGTGGGCCAGCGTCAGCAGCGCCGTGACCAGCGGGTCGATCTGCGCGCGCTTGAACTGGAACGTGAACATCAGCGCGCTGAGCACCGCCAGCGCGGCCAGCCAGCCGGCGCGCGGCGACCACCAGCGCCGGCCGAGGTCCCACACCAACACCAGCGTCAGCAGGCCCGACAACAGCGAAGGCAGCAGGAACGCAATGCGCCAGTCGCCCACCACGTGGTACGACAGACCCTGCAGCCACATCAGCATCGGCGGCTTGTCGGGATACAGCTCCATGCCGCGGTGCGGGAACAGCCAGTCGCCCGACTCAACCATCTGCCGCGCCACGAGCGCGAAGCGCGGCTCGTCGGCCGGCCACGGGTCGCGCAGGCCGATGCCCGCACCGAGCACCACGGCGGCCGCCAGCAGCAGCCACAGCAGTGCGCGGCGGTCGCGGGGCGTGGTGGGAACGGGCAAGGGCGACATCGAACGCCGCCCGGCATGCGATGCGGCCCCAGGCATTCTGCGTGCGCCGCGCTCGCGGGCGCACCGGTCGCCCACGACCGGCGTCGGCCTTAATCCGGGCTTAAGACACCCCGGCTACGCCGCCGCCGGCGCCGGGTCGTACCGCCGCAGCGCGTCGAGGTCCACGACGCGCACGCCGCCGTACTCGATGCGGATCAGGCCGGCGTGCTGCAGCGCGTGCAGCGCCTCGTTGACGCGCTGGCGCGACAGGCCGACGAGGTAGCCCAACTCCTGCTGCGTGATGCGCAGCACCTCGCCGACGCCCGGGTACAGCACGGGGTGGAACAGCGCGGCCAGGCTGCGCGCGACGCGCTGGTCGGGGCTGGTCATGCGGTCGATCTCGCGCGCGGCGATGAACTGCCCCAGCCGCTCGTTGAGCTGCTGCATCACGAAGCGGTTGAAGCCGATGCTGCGGTCGAGCAGCCAGTCGAAGGTGCGCACCGAGATGCCGGCCACCAGGCTGCGCCGCAGCGCGAGGATGTTGTAGCGGTACGGCTCGTGCTTGAGCACGGTGCCCTCGCCGAACCAGCCGCCGGGCGGCACGCCAGTGAACGTGATCGGCACGCCCATCGCGGTGTCGTTGCTCATCTTCAGCAACCCGTCGATGAGGCCGAACCAGTAAGTGACGGGGCGGCCGACGCGGCACACGTGCTCGCCGGCCTCGACCTGCACGACGCGCAGGTCGGCTTCGGCCACGGCGAGCTCGTCGGCACGCAGCGTGCGCAACCACGGGATGCCCTGCAACTCGTCGGCGCGCAGCGTGCGCGAGCGGGCGAGCAGCGCCGGGGCGCCGGGTGCGACGGCGTTCACTTCGGGAAAGGCCGCATAGGACAAGCCCGAGGATTGTCGTCACAACGACAAGCCGGCGTCAAACTTGTTTCCACAATCGACGCTCACCAAGTGCCCGCAGAGGCACCGTGCGAGCCCCCGACCCTGGCGCCACGAGGAGACGTCCGTGACGGCCACCTTTCCCCGACTGCTGCTCGACCATGCCGCCAAGCGCCCGCAGGCGCCGGCGCTGCGCGAGAAGGTCTACGGCATCTGGCAGACGCTGAGCTGGGCCGACCTGGCCACCTTGGTGCGCCACCTGGCATGCGGCTTCGCGCAGGCCGGCATGGCGCGCGGCGACCACGTCGTCATCGTCGGCGAGAACCGCCCGCGCCTGTACGCGAGCATGCTCGCCGTGCAGTCGCTCGGCGCCGTGCCGGTGCCGCTGTACCAGGATGCGGTGGCCGCCGAGTTCGTCTACCCGATCCAGAACGCCGAGGTGGCGTTCGCCGTCGTCGAGGACCAGGAGCAGGTCGACAAGATGCTCGAGATCCGCGCACAGTGCCCGCGGCTCGCGAACGTCTGGTATGACGAGCCGCGCGGCCTGCGCAATTACAGCGAGCCGGGGCTCGCGTCGCTCGACGTGCTGATCGCCGCCGGCGCCGAGCACGACAAGGACCACCCGCGCCTGTTCGACGACGAGGTCGCCAAGGCACAACCTCACGACGTCGCGGCGATGTTCTTCACGTCGGGCACCACCGGCAACCCGAAGGGCGTCGTGCACACGCACTTCACGCTGCTCGACCGCGGCGCGGCGGGTGCGCGCTTCGACAAGCTGACCGACCAGGAAGAGGTGCTGGCCTACCTGCCGCCGGCGTGGATCGGGCAGAACATCTTCAGCTACGCGCAGTGGCTCGCGTGCGGCTACGTCGTCAACTGCCCCGAGTCGTCGGCCACGGTGATGATCGACCTCAAGGAGATCGGGCCGACGTACTACTTCGCGCCGCCGCGCGTGTTCGAGGGGCTGCTGACCAGCGTGATGATCCGCATGGAAGACGCCGGCGCGATCAAGCGCTGGCTGTTCCACCGGTACATGGACCTGGCGAAGCGCGTCGGCCCGGCGCTGACGGACGGCAAGCCTGTGGGCACGCTCGACAAGCTCAACTATGCGCTGGGCAACCTGCTCGTCTACGGGCCGCTGCGCAACACGCTGGGGCTGAACCGCGTGCGCGTGGCCTACACCGCCGGCGAGGCGATCGGCCCCGACCTGTTCACGTTCTACCGCTCGATCGGCATCAACCTCAAGCAGCTCTACGGCTCGACCGAGACCGCCGTGTTCGTCTGCCTGCAGCCCGACCACGAGGCCAAGGCCGACACGGTCGGCGTGCCGATCGAGGGCGTCGAGATCAGGCTGGCCGACAACGGCGAGATCCTCGTGAAGTCGCCCGGCCTGCTGAAGGAGTACTACAAGAACCCGGCCGCCACCGCCGAGGTGCTGACGCCCGACGGCTGGTACCACACCGGCGACGCCGGCTTCCTCGACGCCGGCGGTCACCTGAAGATCATCGACCGCGCGAAGGATGTCGGCCGCATGGCCGACGGCTCGATGTTCGCGCCCAAGTACCTCGAGAACAAGCTCAAGTTCTTCCCGCACATCAAGGAGGCGGTGGCCTTCGGCGACCGGCGCGACAAGGTCTGCGCCTTCGTCAACATCGACTTCGAGGCGGTGGGCAACTGGGCCGAGCGGCGCAACCTGCCGTACGCCGGCTACACCGACCTCGCCGGCAAGAAGGAGGTGCTCGAGCTGATCCGCGAGTGCGTCGAGAAGGTCAACGCCGACCTCGCCGCCGACGAGAAGCTCGCCGGCAGCCAGATCAGCCGCTTCCTCGTGCTGCACAAGGAACTCGACGCCGACGACGGCGAGCTCACGCGCACGCGCAAGGTGCGCCGCGGCTACATCGGCGACAAGTACCAGGGGCTCGTCGACGCGATGTACGGCGGCAAGAGCGAGCAGTACATCGAGACGCAGGTCAAGTTCGAGGACGGGCGCACCGGCAGCGTGTCGGCGACGCTGAAGATCGTCGATGCCAGGACCTTCCCGGCGATGAAGAGGGCCGCATGAACACCGTCGCCGAACCGATCGCCCCGGCTGCCGCGCAGGCCGAGCCCGCCGGCGCGCGCCGCCGCCGCCAGGGCGACGTGATCCTCGAAGTGAAGAACATCAGCCTGCGCTTCGGCGGCGTCAAGGCGCTGACCGACATCAGTTTCGACGTGCGCGAGCACGAAGTGCGGGCCATCATCGGCCCCAACGGCGCCGGCAAGAGCTCGATGCTCAACTGCATCAACGGCGTCTACACGCCGCAGGAGGGCTCGATCACGTTCCGCGGCCAGACGTTCAGCCACATGAACTCGCGCCAGGTTGCCGAGATGGGCGTCGCGCGAACGTTCCAGAACCTGGCCCTGTTCAAGGGCATGAGCGTGCTCGACAACATCATGACGGGCCGCAACCTGCGCATGAAGACCAACATCTTCCAGCAGGCCCTCCGCTGGGGCGCGGCCGAGCGCGAGGAGGTCGAGCACCGCGAGTTCGTCGAGAAGATCATCGACTTCCTCGAGATCCAGGCCTACCGCAAGACGCCGGTCGGCCGCCTGCCCTACGGCCTGCAGAAGCGCGTCGACCTCGGCCGCGCGCTCGCGATGGAGCCGCAGGTGCTGCTGCTCGACGAGCCGATGGCCGGCATGAACGTCGAGGAGAAGCAGGACATGAGCCGCTTCATCCTCGACGTCAACGACGAGTACGGCACGACGATCGTGCTGATCGAGCACGACATGGGCGTCGTGATGGACATCAGCGACCGCGTCGTCGTGCTCGACTACGGCAAGAAGATCGGCGACGGCACGCCCGACGAGGTGCGCGCCAACCCCGACGTCATCTCGGCCTACCTCGGAACCTCGCACTGACATGACCCCGACGCAACGGCGCACGACGAGCGGCCGCCGCGGCACCGGATTGGCCGGGCCGCTGGCGGCGCCCCCCTGGGGGAGAGGCGCCGCACGCGCATCGGGGGGGAGACGATAGCCATGGGTTTTTTCCTCGAGGCGCTCATCGGCGGCCTGATGACGGGCATGCTGTACTCGCTGATCGCGCTCGGCTTCGTGCTGATCTTCAAGGCCTCGGGCGTGTTCAACTTCGCGCAGGGCGCGATGGTGCTGTTCGCGGCGCTGGCGATGGCGCGCTTCTCGGAGTGGTTCCCGCACTGGGGCGGCTTCGACAGCAAGGTGCTCGCCAACGTGCTCGCGTTCGTCGCCGCGATGGCGCTGATGGTCGTCGTCGCCTGGCTGATCGAGCGCCTCGCGCTGTCGAGGCTCGTGAACCAGGAAGGCATCACGCTGCTGATGGCCACGCTGGGCATCACCTACTTCCTCGACGGCTTCGGGCAGACCCTGTTCGGCAGCGACATCTACAAGATCGACGTCGGCCTGCCGAAGGATCCGATCTTCCTGCTCGAGAGCGTGTTCGAGGGCGGCGTGCTCGTCAACAAGGAGGATCTCTACGCCGCCGCGATCGCCGCCGCACTCGTGATCGGGCTGTCGATGTTCTTTCAGTACACGTCGACCGGCCGCGCGCTGCGCGCGGTGGCCGACGACCACCAGGCCGCGCAGTCGATCGGCATCCCGCTCAACCGCATCTGGGTCATCGTCTGGAGCGTCGCCGGCTTTGTCGCGCTGGTGGCCGGGATCATCTGGGGCTCCAAGCTCGGCGTGCAGTTCTCGCTCAGCTTGGTGGCACTGAAGGCGCTGCCGGTCGTGATCCTCGGCGGGTTGACCAGCGTGCCGGGCGCGATCATCGGCGGCCTGATCATCGGCGTCGGCGAGAAGCTGGCCGAGATCTACATCGGCTCGAAGATCGGCGGCGGCATCGAGATCTGGTTCGGCTACGTGCTCGTGCTGTTCGTGCTGCTCGTGCGGCCGCAGGGGCTGTTCGGCGAGAAGATCATCGACCGAGTGTGACGCCGTGACCGCGATGGTGTTTCGATCCAGGTTCATGCGCGGATCCGGCTTCGCCGGCCCGCTGCATGCGCCCCCCCGGGGGGCAGCGACTGCAGGGAGCGTGGGGGCATGATTTACCGCGAGAACGGCCAGTTCAAGACCAGCTACCCGGCCGACCAGCAGATCTTTCCGATCGCGCAGGACCGCATCGCGATCGGGCTGCTGATCGCGTTCGCCGTCGTCGGCGTGCCGCTGCTGGCCGACGAGTACCTGTTCCGCGCGATCCTGATCCCGTTCCTGATCCTGTCGCTCGCGGCGCTGGGGCTGAACATCCTCGTCGGCTACTGCGGCCAGATCTCGCTGGGCACCGGCGCGTTCATGGCGGTGGGCGCCTACGCGGCGTACAACTTCGTGATCCGCGTCGAGGGCATGCCGACGATCGTCGCGATCCTGCTCGGCGGCGCGTGCGCCACCTTCGTCGGCGTGCTGTTCGGCATCCCGAGCCTGCGCATCAAGGGCCTGTACCTCGCGGTGGCGACGCTCGCAGCGCAGTTCTTCTGGGACTGGGCGTTCCTGCGCATCGGCTGGTTCACGGACTACTCGGCGTCGGGGGCGGTGGGCGTGCGCAACCTGGCGGCGTTCGGCATCCCGATCGACACGCCGACGGAGAAGTACCTGCTGTGCCTGGGCTTCCTGGTCGTGTTCGCGCTGATCGCGAAGAACCTCGTGCGCAGCCACATCGGCCGCGAGTGGATGGCGATCCGCGACATGGACGTCGCCGCGTCGGTGATCGGCATCCGCCCGGTCTACGCGAAGCTGACGGCGTTCGCGGTCAGCTCGTTCATGGTCGGCGTCGCCGGCGCGCTGTGGGGCTTCGTGCACCTCGGCTCGTGGGAGCCGGCGGCGTTCTCGATCGACCGCTCGTTCCAACTGCTGTTCATGATCATCATCGGCGGGCTGGGCTCGATCATGGGCAGCTTCTTCGGCGCCGCGTTCATCGTGGTCCTGCCGATCTTCCTGAACCAGGCGCTGCCGGCGCTCGGCTCGCTGTTCGGCGTGACGATCAACACCGCGGCCGTGGCGCACACCGAGTTCATGATCTTCGGCGCGCTGATCGTGTTCTTCCTGATCGTCGAGCCGCACGGGCTGGCGCGGCTGTGGTCGATCGGCAAGGAAAAGCTGCGACTGTGGCCGTTCCCGCATTGAGTTCGCGATTCGCCGCCGCGAGGCGGCACCCCTGCACTGACGAGTGCGACCCGTTGTTCCAAACCCTCTGGAGGCAGACATGAACCTGAAGTCCCTAGCCGTCGCGACCACCCTCATGGCTGCCGGGCTCGGCAGCATCGCGACCGGCGCCTACGCCCAGGCGCAGGAGCAGTTCTTCCCGGTGCTGGTGTACCGCACCGGCGCCTACGCGCCCAACGGCGTGCCGTTCGCCAACGGCTACGTCGACTACCTCAAGCTCGTCAACGCCAAGGGCGGCATCAACGGCGTGCGCATCACGTGGGAGGAGTGCGAGACCGGCTACGCGACCGACCGCGGCGTCGAGTGCTACGAGCGGCTCAAGGGCAAGGGCGGCGGCGCCACCCTGTTCCAGCCGCTGTCCACCGGCATCACGTTCGCGCTGACCGAGAAGGCGCCCGTCGACAAGATCCCGCTGATCACCGCCGGCTACGGCCGCAGCGACAGCGCCGACGGCAACGTGTTCAAGTGGAACTTCATCCTCACCGGCACCTACTGGGACGCCGCCGACATCCTCGTGCAGCACATCGCGAAGAAGGAAGGCGGCTTCGACAAGCTGCGTGGCAAGAAGATCGCCCTCGTCTACCACGACAGCCCGTTCGGCAAGGAGCCGATCCCGATGCTGCAGGAGCGGCAGAAGATGCACGGCTTCGAGCTGCAGCTGCTGCCGGTCACGCACCCCGGCGTCGAGCAGAAGGCGACCTGGCTGCAGATCCGCCAGAGCCGTCCCGACTACGTGTTCCTGTGGGGCTGGGGCGTGATGAACTCGACCGCGCTGAAGGAGGCGCAGGCCACCGGCTACCCGCGCGAGAAGATGTATGGCGTGTGGTGGGCCGGCGCCGAACCCGACGTGAAGGACGTCGGCGAGGGTGCCAAGGGCTACAACGCGCTCGCGCTGCAGCACGGCGCCGAGCCGAACGCCAAGGTCGTCAAGGACATCCTCTCGCTGGTGCACGGCAAGGGCCAGGGCACCGGCCCGCGCGACGAGGTCGGCCAGGTGCTGTACATGCGCGGGCTGGTGGCCGCGATGCTCGGTGTCGAAGGCGTCAAGCGCGCGCAGGAGCGCTTCGGCAAGGGCAAGCGCATGACCGGCGAGCAGGTGCGCTGGGGCCTCGAGAACCTCGCGCTCGACCAGGCCAAGCTCGACGCGCTCGGCTTCGCCGGCGTGCTGCGCCCGATCAGCACCTCGTGCGCCGACCACCGCGGCGCCAACTGGGCGCGCATCCACACCTGGGACGGCAGCAAGTGGAACTTCACGAGCGACTGGTACCAGAGCGACGACTCGATCATCAGGCCGATGGTCCGGGCGTCGGCCGACAAGTACGCGGCCGAGAAGAAGATCGAGCGCAGGACGCCCGCCGACTGCCAGTCGTGATCGGCTGCGCCGGTCACGCTGGCAGTCGCTGACTGCCTTCGTCACGGCTCCCCGCCCCTTCCCCTCCCTCCATGAGGGAGGGGTTCCGGGCCCCTCCCCTGGCCCCGCCCCCGTGGGGAGGGGACTGACGGCAGGGGGACTCGTCCGAACGCCGCGTGCGGCGCTCGGACGAGTCGAAAGGCGCTTATGAGCACACCACGACAGATCGTCCTGAACGTCAACGGCATCGAGGTCATCTACAACCACGTGATCCTCGTGCTCAAGGGCGTGTCGCTGCAGGTGCCCGAGGGCGGCATCGTCGCGCTGCTTGGCGGGAACGGCGCGGGCAAGACGACGACGCTGCGCGCGGTCAGCAACCTGCTCGCCGGCGAGCGCGGCGAGGTCACGAAGGGCTCGATCGAGTACAAGGGCGAGCGCATCGAGAAGATGACGCCGGCCGAGATGGTCGAGCGCGGCGTGATCCAGGTGATGGAAGGCCGTCACTGCTTCGCGCACCTGACGATCGAGGACAACCTGATGACCGGCGCCTACACGCGCCGCGACGGCAAGGCGGCGGTGGCGCAGACGCTGGAGAAGGTCTACACCTATTTCCCGCGCCTGAAGCAGCGGCGCACCTCGCAGGCGGCCTACACGTCGGGCGGCGAGCAGCAGATGTGCGCGATCGGCCGCGCGCTGATGGCCAACCCGAAGATGGTGCTGCTCGACGAGCCGTCGATGGGGCTGGCGCCGCAGATCGTCGAGGAGGTGTTCGAGATCGTGCGCGACCTCAACACGAAGGAGCGCGTCACGTTCCTGCTCGCCGAGCAGAACACCAACATGGCGCTGCGTTACGCCGACTACGGCTACATCCTCGAAAACGGCCGCATCGTGATGGACGGCGAGGCCAAGGCGCTGCGCGAGAACGAGGACGTCAAGGAGTTCTACCTCGGCATGGGCGGCGGCGACCGCAAGAGCTTCCGCGACGCCAAGTCGTACAAGCGCCGCAAGCGGTGGTTGTCATGAACACCCCCGAAGCGGCCTGCGGCCGCCTCCCCCTCGAGGGGGCGCCGCCAGCGGACCGGCAGAGCCGGATCCGCGGCGGCCGCTCGACGTGTCGCGCGGATTCGGAGCTCCCTCGTGGATGACTTCGGCTTCGCGCCGCCGCCGTTCAAGCCCGACGACGCGCTCGCCGGGCTGAAGCGCAGTCTGCGCGAGCTGGGTCTCGCCGAGCGCGAGGGGCACTTCGAGCGGCGTGGCGTCGCGATCGCCAAGGTGGCCGTCGACGGCGGCGCGATCGCCGCGGCCGTCGTCAGGCGGCCGTCGCGCCTGAGCCCCGAGTGGCTGGCGAAGACGCTGACCTCGGGCGCGGACGTGCGCGACTTCCTGGCCCACTTGAAGAAGCAGATCGCCTCCTGGAGCGACCGCGATGACTGAGTTCTACGACGCGCTCGAGACGCGCGACCCCTGCGCGCGCGAATCGGCGCTGCTGGCGGCGCTGCCGGCGCAGATCGCCCGCGCGAAGACGACGGCGGCCTTCGGTGAGATTCTGCGCGGCGTCGACGCGCAGTCCGTCGCGTCGCGCGCTGCGCTCGCGGCCCTGCCGGTCACGCGCAAGGGCGAGCTGCTCGCACGCCAGAAGGCCGCGCGCGAGGCCGGCGGCGACCCGTTCGGCGGCTTCGCGGCGATCGGCTGGGCCGCGCTCGGCCACGCCCGCACCGCGCGGCGGGTGTTCCAGTCGCCGGGGCCGCTCTACGAGCCCGAGGGCGACGCGCGCGACTACTGGCGATTCGGCCGGGCGCTGTTCGCCGCGGGCTTTCGCGCCGGCGACCTCGTGCACAACAGCTTCAGCTACCACCTGACCCCCGCCGGCTCGATGATGGAGACCGGCGCGCACGCGATCGGCTGCGCCGTGTTCCCGGGCGGCATCGGCAACACCGAGCTGCAGCTGCAGGCGATGGGGGAGCTCAAGCCGCAAGCCTACGCCGGCACGCCGAGCTTCCTGCGCATCGCGCTCGAGAAGGCCGACGAGCTCGGCATTCGGCTGCCGAGCTTGACGAAGGCCTCGGTCGGCGGCGAGGCGTTCCCGCCCGCGCTGCGCGATGCGCTGCGCGCGCGCGGCATCGAGGCCTACCAGAGCTACGGCACCGCCGACGTCGGGCTGGTCGCCTACGAGACCGCGGCGCGCGAGGGTCTGGTGCTCGACGAAAGCGTGCTCGTCGAGATCGTGCGCCCCGGCACCGGCGAGCCGGTGACCGACGGCGAGGTCGGCGAAGTCGTCGTCACGGTGCTGAACCCCGATTACCCGCTGATCCGCTTCGGCACCGGCGACCTGTCGGCCGTGATGCCGGGCCCCTGCCCCACCGGGCGAACGAACCGCCGCATCAAGGGCTGGATGGGCCGCGCCGACCAGACGGCCAAGGTGCGCGGCATGTTCGTGCACCCGAGCCAGGTCGCCGAGATCGTGCGCCGCCATCCCGAGATCGGCCGCGCGCGGCTCGTCATCGAGGGCGAGATGGCCAACGACCGCATGACACTGAGGGCCGAGGTGGCCGCCGGCGCCGACGGGCTGGGCACGGCGGTCGCCGCGACGATCCGCGACGTGACGAAGCTGCGCGGCGAGGTCACCCTCGTCGCACCCGGCAGCCTGCCCAACGACGGCAAGGTGATCGAGGACGCACGCAAGTACGACTGACCCTGGCGCGCGGCGCTCCCCGGGCGTGCCGTGGACTACGTAGTTCCCGCGACGCGCGGCGGTGCCCCGCGTCGCTAGCATCGGGGGGTTTCGACCGCCACAGGAGTCCCTGCCATGAAGAAGACGCTGATCGCCGCGCTGGCGCTGGCCACCGGAGCCGCCTTCGCCTATCCCGACAAGACGATCACGATCGTCGTGCCCTTCGCCGCCGGCGGGCCGACCGACAAGGTCGCGCGCGACTTCGCCGAGGCGCTGCGCAAGCCGCTGGGCGGCAACGCCAACATCGTGGTCGAGAACGTCGGCGGCGCCGGCGGCACGCTGGGTGCCAACAAGGTCGCCAAGGCCGCCCCCGACGGCTACACGCTGCTGCTTTACCACATCGGCATGGCGACCTCCGCGTCGCTGTACCGCAACCTGCCGTACAAGACGCTCGACGACTTCGAGTACCTCGGCCTGATCAACGAGGTGCCGATGACGCTGATCGGCCGCCCGACGCTGCCGGCCAACAACTACGCCGAGCTCGTCAAGTGGCTGGGCGACAACAAGGGCAAGGTCAACCTTGCCAACGCCGGCCTCGGCGCCGCGTCGCACCTGTGCGGCCTGCTGTTCCAGCAGGCGCTGAAGATCGACATGACGACGGTGCCGTACAAGGGCACCGCGCCGGCGATGACGGACCTCATCGGCGGCCAGGTCGACATCATGTGCGACCAGACCACCAACACGACGCCGCAGATCGAGGGCGGCAAGGTCAAGGCCTACGCGGTGACGACGTCGCAACGCCTGACGACGCCGGCGCTGAAGAACCTGCCGACGCTCAACGAGGTGGGCCTCAAGGGCTTCAACGTCTCGATCTGGCACGGCCTGTACGCGCCCAAGGGCACACCGAAGGCGGTCACCGACAAGCTCAACGCCGCGCTGCAGGAGGCCCTGAAGGATCAGGAGTTCCTCAAGCGCCAGGAAGCGCTCGGCGCCGTGATCGTCTGCTGCGACAACCGCGTGACGCCGGCCGGCCACAAGCAGTTCGTCGCCGCCGAGATCGACAAGTGGGGGGCGGCGATCAAGGCCGCCGGCCAGTACGCCGACTGATTCCGCCCGCGCCGCCGGAAGCCGCGCGATGCGCGACACCGAGGCCGCCCGCGAGGGCGGCCTTTTCGTTGTCGCCGGCGGCTTGCGGCTGACGCTGCTCGTCGTCGACAGCATCACCGAGGCGATCGGCCGCGGCGCCGGCTGTGCCGTCGTCAGCGGCTCGCACGGCGGCACCAGCGCCGCGCGCTTCGCGCTCGAGGCCGGCGTCGCGCTCGCGGTGTTCAACGACGCCGGCGTCGGGCGCGACGGCGCCGGCATCGCCGCGCTCGAGGCGCTGCAGCGCGAGGGCGTCGCCGCCTGCGCCGTGCGGCACGACAGCGCGCGCATCGGCGACGCGTGGTCGACCTGGGACGACGGCGTGATCTCGCACGCCAACGCCGCCGCCGCGGCGCTCGGCGCCCGCCCGGGGCGTGCGTTGCGCGTGTGGCTGGCGGCGGGCTGAGCCGCCCGCGCAGGTCAGCCGCGCACCGTCAGCGGGATCGTCACCGGCCCGTCGTTGACGAGGTGCACCTGCATCGCCGCGCCGAAGCGACCCGCCTCGACGCGCGGGTGCGCCGCGCGCGCGAGTTCGAGCACGCGCTCGTACAGCGCGCGCCCGAGCTCGGGCGGCGCGGCGCCGCCGAAGCTCGGCCGGTTGCCGCCCGACGTGTCGGCCGCGAGCGTGAACTGGCTGACGATCAGCAGGCCGCCGCCCACGTCGCGCACGCTGCGGTTCATGCGGCCGGCGTCGTCGCCGAAGATGCGCAGCTTCAGCAGCTTGTCGACCAGCCGGTGCACCTGCGCGTCGGTGTCGTGCGGCTCGGCGCAGACGAACACGAGCAGGCCGGCGCCGATCGCGCCGACGGTCTCGCCGGCGACGGCGACGCGCGCCTCGGCGACGCGCTGCACGAGTGCCAGCATCGCCGCGTTACCGTCAGAGCAGGTCCCTGGGATCGTCGAAGTGCGCCTCGACGTCGCTGGGCAACAACTGGATCGTCGCTCGCAGTCCAGGCACCGCGCTCATCAGCGCCTGCTCGACCGAGGTGCGCAGCGCCGCGGCACGTCCGAGCGACCAGCCGGCCGGCATGTGCATGTGCAGGTCGACGAAGCGGCGCTGGCCGGCGCGGCGCGTGACGACGTGGTCGAAGCGGATCGTCGGGTGCATGAAGCCGGCGAGCACGTCGTCGATCTGCGTGCGCACCTCGGGCTCGAGCGCACGGTCCATCAGCCCGTCGGCCGAGCCGCGGATCAGCGACACACCTTGGCGCGCGATGTTGGCCGCCACTGCGATCGCGATGACCGGATCGAGCCACAGCCAGCCCGTGGCCGTGACGGCGACCAGGCCCACGACGACGCCGACCGACGTCCACACGTCGGTCATCAGGTGGCGCGCGTCGCCCTCGAGCGCCGTCGAGCGGTGCTCGAGGGCCTTGCGCAGCATCGCCCACGCCAGCACGCCGTTGAGCACCGACGCGATCAGCGACAGTCCCAGCCCCCAGCCGAGTTGCTCGAGCGGCTGCGGCGCCCACAGCCGCTCGGCGGCGGTGACGATGATGGCCAGTGCCGCCGCCAGGATCAGCACGCCCTCGAAGCCGCTGGAGAAGTACTCGGCCTTGTGGTGGCCGTACGGGTGGTCCTCGTCGGGCGGTGCCGCCGCGAGCGTGACCATCAGCAGCGCGAAGCTGGCGCCGGCCAGGTTGACGAGCGACTCGAGCGCGTCCGACAGCAGTCCGACCGAGCCCGTGATCCACCAGGCCCCGGCCTTGAGCAGGATTGTCGCCACCGCGATGGCGACCGAGACCTTCAGGTAGGCGCTGACTTGCATTCGTCAATTTTCATCGCCGCGGCGCCGTGCCCGCTGCGCGCGATCAAGCCCGCGTCTCGTCGGGGCCGAGCAGCGCGCCGATCCCGCCGATCGCCTGCACCAGCGCCGCGACGCCGTACAGCATCGCCACCGCGACGGCCTGCGGCGCTCCGACGCCGAACGCCGCCAGCGAGACCACCGCCGCCGCCTCGCGCGTGCCCCAGCCACCGAAGCTCACCGGCAGCGCGGCGAACAGGAACACCGGCACTGCGGCCATGGCCCAGGCCCAGTACGGCAGCGCCAGCCCGATGGCGGCGCCGGCGCACGCCAGCGTGGTCACCGACAACCCCTGCACCGCCGCCGACCCGAGCACCTGCCAGCCGTACTGCGCCAGCGCGCCCGGACGATGCGCCAGGCGCACCAGACGCTCGGGGCAGCGCACGGGGGCCATGTCGCCGCCGGCCGGGGCCGCGCCGCGCCGCCACGCGACGAGCACCGCCAGCGGCCCCAGCAGCCCGAACGCCGCGAGCGCGACGAAGGCCCACGGGCCGATCGCGACGACGGCCCCGGCGCCCAGCCGCCCCAGTGCCGCGGCGGCACCCTCGCCGGCCAGCCCGAACGCGGCGGCGAGCGCGCCGACGACGAGCAACACCCACAGCCCGCCGACGCGGTCGAACAGCACCGACAGCCCGGACTCGAGCATCGGCAGCCCCTGGCGCGCCAGCGCGTGCGCGCGGTAGACGTCGCCGCCGACGACGGCGCCCGGCAGCACGGCGTTGATCGCGACGCCGCGGAAGTACATCGCCAGGGCCCAGCCCGCGCCGACGCGCGCGCCGAGCCAGCGCGCCAGTGCCCACCAGCGCAGTGCCGACGCGACGTTGGCCGCCACGGCCGACAGCAGGCCGAGCACGAGCCACGCCGGGTCGGCGCCGCTCAGCAACTGCCACAGCGCGCGCGGGTCGGTCCACCACAGCAGCGCCGCGAGCAACAGCGCGGCCACCGCGATGCGCGCCGCGGCGCGCGTGCGCGGCGTCAACCGCCCTCCCCGGCCTCTGCGCCGGAGCGCCGTCCCGTCGCGGCCGGGGCGGCCTGCGGCGCGTCGTCGGCCGGCACGCGCACGTGGTACTGCGGACGCCCCTGCCCTTCGTGGTAGACGCGCATCAGCATCTCGCCGGTCAGCCCGGCGACGACGAGCTGCGCGCCAATCAGGATCAGCATCACGGCGGCGATCAGCAGCGGGCGCCCGCCGATGTCCTCGCCACCGATCTTCAGCGCCAGCAGGTAGGCCAGGATCAGCACGCCCGGCGTGGCCAGCCACAGCCCCAGGCCGCCGAAGGCGTGCAGCGGCCGCTGGCGGTAGCGCATGAAGAACACGATCAGCACCAGGTCGAGGATGACGCGGAACGTGCGGTCGATGCCGTACTTGCTCTGGCCACGCGTGCGCGGGTGGTGGCGCACCGGCATCTCGGCGATGCGCGCGCCGGCGTCGCGCGCGAGCGACGGAATGAAGCGGTGCAGCTCGCCATACAGGCGGATGCGGTCGATGATGGGGCGGCGGTACGCCTTCAGCGCGCAGCCGTAGTCGTGCAGGCGCACGCGTGTCGCGCGCGAGATCAGCCGGTTGGCGAGCAGGCTCGGCAGCCGGCGCGAGATCGCGGCGTCCTGGCGCTCGCGCCGCCAGCCCGACACCATGTCGACCGTCGGGTCGGTCTCGAGCCGCTGCAGCAGCAGCGGGATGTCGAGCGGCTCGTTCTGCAGGTCGGCGTCGAGCGTGACGACGTAGCGCCCGCGCACGCGGTCGAAGCCGGCCTGCAGCGCGCTCGACTGGCCGTAGTTGCGCGTCAGGATCACCGGGCGCAGCCACGGATGCTGCGGCGCCAGCCGCTCGAGCAGGTCGGCGCTGCCGTCGGTCGAGCCGTCGTCGACGGCGATCAGCTCGAACGTGAAGCCGCTGCCGGCCATCGCGTCGCCGATGCGCGCGACGAGGTCGGGCAGGTTCTCGATCTCGTTGTAGACCGGGATCACGATCGAGACGTCGGGCGGCGCGGTGGCGCCGGCCTCGACGGCCAAGGCGGGCGACGACTGGGCGCTCACCGACGGGGGCAGACGGGTGGCCGGGATGGACACGACGGGCCCCTCAGGCGAGCGTGACCCGCGCGAACTTGCGCTTGCCGACCTGCACGACGAAGGTGCCGGCGGCGAGCTTGAGCGCCTTGTCGCTGACGACGCCGCCGTCGACGCGCACGCCGCCGCCGTCGATCAGGCGCATCGCCTCGCTCGTCGACGGTGCCAGCCCGGCCTGCTTGAGCAGCGCACCAATCGCCAGCGGCGCACCGGCCAGCGACACCTCGGGGATCTCGTCGGGAATGCCGCCGCGCGCGCGCAGCTCGAAGTCGGCCTGCGCGGCGTCGGCCGCCGCGGCGCCGTGGAAACGCGCCGTGATCTCGCGCGCGAGCAGCACCTTGGCATCCTTCGGGTTGCGCCCGGCGTCGACCTCGGCCTTGAGCCTCGCGATCTCGGCCTCGCTGCGGAAGCTCAGCAGCGTGAAGTAGCGCCACATCAGCGTGTCGTTGATCGACAGCAGCTTGGCGAACATCGTCGCCGGCGGCTCGGTGATGCCGATGTAGTTGCCCTTGCTCTTGGACATCTTCTCGACGCCGTCGAGCCCCTCGAGCAGCGGCATCGTCAGTATGCACTGCGGCTCCTGGCCGTATTCCTGCTGCAGCGCGCGGCCGACCAGCAGGTTGAACTTCTGGTCGGTGCCGCCGAGCTCGAGGTCGCTCTTCAGCGCCACCGAGTCGTAGCCCTGCATCAGCGGGTACAGCAACTCGTGCACGCTGATCGGCACGCCGGCCTTGAGCCGCTTGGTGAAGTCGTCGCGCTCGAGCATGCGCGCCACCGTGTAGCGCGCGGCGAGCTGGATCATGCCGCGCGCGCCGAGCGCGTCGCTCCACTCGGAGTTGTAACGGATCTCCGTCTTCGCCGGGTCGAGCACGAGGCTGGCCTGCGCGTAGTAGGTCTGCGCATTGGCCTCGATCTGCTCGCGCGTGAGCGGCGGGCGCGTCGTGTTGCGCCCCGACGGGTCGCCGATCGTCGACGTGAAGTCGCCGATCAGGAAGATCACCTCGTGCCCCAGGTCCTGCAGCTGGCGCATCTTGTTGAGCACCACGGTGTGGCCGAGGTGGATGTCGGGCGCCGTCGGGTCGAGGCCCAGCTTGATGCGCAGCGGCTGCCCGGCGGCCTCGGCGCGCGCCAGCTTGGCCAGCCAGTCGTCCTCGGGCAGCAGTTCCTCGCAGCCGCGGCGCGTCGTCGCCAGCGCCTCGCGCGTGCGGTCGGTGACCGGGTGGACCGGTTTTCCATGATGCGAAAAGGCAGTTGCGGCTGATGACATCGCGAAAGATCAAATCACAGAACCGGCCTCAACTGCCGCGTTGCGCGGACGATGACCGTGGCTATACTTCGTGGCGGTCGTCTGGCCGTCATCAAAAAAGACAACCGGAGCGACGTCCGGAGGGCCCGTGATTCTATCGGCCCACCGGACGGCACGATCGACGCCACGGCCGCGCCGGGCTCGACAAGATCAACAAGCATCGGGCCGACCCGGCCCCGACTTGGCACGTGGAACCGTTGGGCTGGTTGAACCAGGCCGCCGAGAGTGGCCAGCGATTCGTCACCCGCCACCACCGCGGCGTCGTGACCGGCGTGACCGTGGCGCTCGTCGGCTTCGCCGCGACGGCGTTCGGCATCGCCCCGCTGGCGCCCGACGCCAACGACCTGCCCCGCCGCGTGATCTCCGAGGCCATCGAGCCGTTGCCGCTCGACGGCCAGCTCGAGGCGCTGGCGGCGCACTCGCTCGAGCTGTCGCGCAGCCAGGTCACGCGCATGGGCGACACCGTCGACGGCCTGCTGCAGCGGCTGGGGGTCAGCGATGCCCAGGCCGCCGCGTTCCTGCGTCGCGACGCGGTGGCACGCCGCATCGTCGAGGGGCGGCCGGGCAAGCTGGTCAGCGCCGTCGCGCGCGACGACGGCTCGCTGGTCGGGCTGGTGGCGCGCTACCCGGCCGAAGGCGAGCGCGCGGCGACGCATTTCTCGCGGCTGACGGTGCAGCAGCAGGGCGACGCCTGGCAGGCCTCGCTCGAGACGGTGCCGCTCGAGGCACAGGTGCGCGTGGGCAGCGGCACGATCCGCTCGTCGCTGTTCGCGGCCACCGACGAGGCCGGCATCCCCGACCCCGTGGCGATCCAGATCGCCGAGGTGTTCTCGGCCGACATCGACTTCCACCGCGAGCTGCGCCGCGGTGACACGTTCAGCGTCGTCTACGAGACGCTGACGGCCGACGGCGAGCCCATCGTCTGGAACCAGGGCACCGGCCGCGTGCTGGCGGCCGAGTTCGTCAACGCCGGGCGCACGCACCAGGCGCTGTGGTACCGCGGGCGCGACGGCCGCGGTGGCTACTACGGCTTCGACGGCCAGAGCAAGCGGCGCACGTTCCTCGCCAGCCCGCTGGAGTTCTCGCGCGTGACCTCGGGCTTCGCCATGCGCATGCACCCGATCCTGCAGCGCATGCGCGCGCACAAGGGCGTCGACTACGGCGCGCCGACCGGCACCCCGGTGCGCGTCGTCGGCGACGGCGTCGTCGACTTCGCCGGCTGGCAGAACGGCTACGGCAACGTCGTCATCGTGCGCCACAGCAACAACCGCACGACGCTGTACGCGCACCTGAGCCGCATCGACGTGAAGCGCGGCGAGCGGGTCGCGCAGGGTCGCCACATCGGCGCGGTGGGCGCCACCGGCTGGGCCACCGGCCCGCACCTGCACTTCGAGTTCCACGTCAACGGCCGGCACGAGGATCCGCTGCGCATCGCGCGCGCTTCGGAACCCGTCGTGCTGCCAGCCGCCGAGCGCGCGGCCTTCGAGCAGCAGGCCCGCGTCGCGGCGACGAAGCTCGACGCCGCGCGCGCGACGGTGACTGCGGCGCTGACGCGCGACTGATCGGCCCACCGGCGCGCCAATGCCGCTGTACATCGGGCTCATGTCGGGCACGTCGCTCGACGGGCTCGACGCCGTGCTGGCGCACATCGACGACACGCCGGCCGGTTTGGCGCTGGCGGTGCGCGCGCACCGCCACGCCGCGTTCGACGACGGCCTGCGGGCCGAGCTGCTGTCGCTCAACAGCCGTGGCGACGACGAACTGCACCGCGCCGCCGTGGCGACGCGGCGGCTGGCCGACCTGGCCGCCGTCACCGTGAGCAAGTTGCTCGACGACGCCGGCGTGTCGCCGGGCCAAGTGCGGGCAATCGGCTCGCACGGGCAGACGGTGCGCCACCGCCCACCGGCCGCCGGCATCGACGTGCCGTACACGATCCAGCTCGACGACGGCGCGTGGCTCGCCGAGCACACGGGCATCGACGTCGTCTGCGACTTCCGCCGACGCGACCTGGCCGCCGGGGGACAGGGCGCGCCACTGGTGCCCGCGTTCCACGCCGCCCGCTTCGCGTCGGCCGGTCATGGGGTGGCCGTGCTCAACGTGGGCGGCATCGCCAACCTGACGCTGCTGCGCGCCGGCGGCGCCGGCGGCGACGTCGCGGGGTTCGACTGCGGCCCCGGCAACGTGCTGCTCGACCTGTGGTGTGAGCGGCACACGGGCCAGCGCTACGACGACGTCGGCCGATGGGCCGACGGCGGTCGCGTGAACGAGGCGCTGCTGGCAGCCCTGCTCGCCGAGCCCTACTTCGCGTTGCCGCCACCGAAGTCGACGGGCCGCGACCTGTTCCACGCCGCGTGGCTCGACACGCGCTTGCAGGCCTTCGGCGCCGTTTCGCCGGTCGACGTGCAGGCCACGCTGCTCGCGCTGACGGCCACCGCCGTCGGTCACGCGCTGCGGCGCCACGCGCCCGCCACCGAGCGCCTCATCGTGTGCGGGGGCGGCGCGCGCAATGGCGCCTTGATGAAGGCCCTGGGCGCGCGGCTGCCCGGCATCGAGGTCGTGACGAGTGCCGACGCCGGGCTCGACCCGCTGCACGTCGAGGCGGCGGCGTTCGCCTGGCTCGCCCACGCGCACCTCGAGCGGCAGCCCGGCAACCGCGCCGAGGTCACCGGCGCGCGCGGCCCCCGCGTGCTCGGCGCGCTCTATCCGGCGCGCTGAACGCACAGCGGCCGCCCGCAGGCGGCCGCCGGTGCCTGTGTGCGACGCTCAGACCGAGAACGACGAGCCGCAACCGCAGGTCGTGGTGGCGTTCGGGTTCTTGATCACGAACTGGGCACCCTGCAGGTCTTCCTTGTAGTCGATCTCCGCGCCGACCAGGTACTGCAGGCTCATCGCGTCGATCAGCAGCGTGACGCCGTTCTTCGACATCTGCGTGTCGTCGTCGTTGACGACCTCGTCGAACGTGAAGCCGTACTGGAAGCCCGAGCACCCGCCGCCCTGCACGAACACGCGCAGCTTGAGGTCGGGGTTGCCCTCCTCGTCGACGAGTTGCTTGACCTTGTCGGCCGCGCTGTCGGTGAACAGCAGCGGGGCGGGCATCTCACCCGTGACGTCGGAGATCGTTTCGGCTACGGCGCTCATCGTGCATCCCTCGGTGACATGACCTGAATATGGCGGCAGGCCAGCCCGGATTCAACCGCGGCAATCCGCCTGCGCCGCGCGCACGACGCGGACCCCCGCTCGTGCACGCCCTTGTGACGTTAGCGCAAGTCGGCACCACCGGGCACGCGCTTGCCCTTGCCGCGGTTGTGGGCATCTCGCAGCGCAAACGCAAGGGGCCGCGACGACGCGGCCCCCCTCCGATACCCGACCCGTGCCGGGATCAGCGCTTGCTGAACTGCTTGCGACGGCGCGCGCCGTGCAAGCCGACCTTCTTGCGCTCGACCTCGCGCGCGTCGCGCGTCACGAAGCCAGCCTGGCTCAACCCGGGCTTGAGCGCCGCGTCGTAGTCGATCAGCGCGCGCGTGATGCCATGGCGCACCGCCCCGGCCTGGCCCGACTCGCCACCGCCGTGCACGTTGACCTTGATGTCGAAGGCCTCGCCGTTGTTCGTCAGCAGCAGCGGCTGCTTGACGATCATGATCGACGTCTGGCGGCCGAAGTACTGGTCGACCGGCTTGCCGTTGACGACGATCTGGCCGCTGCCCTTCTTGATGAACACGCGGGCCACCGACGACTTGCGACGGCCGGTGCCGTAGTTCCAGTTTCCGATCATCACACCGCTCCTCAGATCTCGAGCGCCTTGGGCTGCTGCGCGGTGTGCGGGTGCTCGCCGCCCGCGTAGACCTTCAGCTTCTTCGCCATCGCGTAGCCCAGGGGGCCCTTGGGCAGCATGCCCTTCACCGCCTTCTCGAGCGCGCGGCCCGGGTGCTTGGCCTGCATGTCCTTGAACGGCGTCGCGTAGATGCCGCCCGGGAAGCCGCTGTGGCGGTAGTAGATCTTGTCGGTGGCCTTGTTGCCGGTCACGCGCAGCTTCGCGGCGTTGACGACGATGATGAAGTCACCGGTGTCGACATGAGGCGTGTAGATGGCTTTGTGCTTGCCGCGCAAACGGCGTGCCACTTCGCTGGCGACACGTCCGAGCACCTTGTCGGTGGCGTCAATCACAAACCACTCGTGCGTCACCTCGGCCGGCTTGGCGCTGAAGGTCTTCATGAGGGTCTTTCGTTGCGGCCGACTGCGAAACACGCGCTGATCGCGCCTTTCACGGCCGGCCTCGTCACGGCTGCAAACATCGCTCCGCGGCATGCACCTCGGCGCGGCTTGTCGACGGGCCGCCTCTCGGTGCTACGCTGCCTTGGTGCTTCGGTGCTGGATGCGACCGCCTCGCGGCAGCGCCAGCGCATTCCCCAGCCGTCTTCGGGAAAGCCGCGCAGTATAGCCTCGAATCGGGAGCGCCGCGAGCAATCGTCCACGCGTCGCGGGGCCGGCTGGGGAGCGCACTCCACAAGGGTCCGCTACGATTGGGGTTAACCCTAGTTCGCTCACGTCTGGGCAAGGAGAACCACATGGGCTTCCCCGGTGACATGCTGAGCCGCCCCGGGCTGCGCGAACACCGCCATGGGCGCGGCGACGAGAGTCCGCCGCCCGCGTTTCGCTGGATTCCGATCCGCTCGCTCGCCGAGCGGCACCGCCCGCGCATCCTCGCGCACCTGATGGCGCTCGAAGCGCCCGACCGCTACCTGCGCTTCGGCCATCCGGCCGCCGATGCCCAGATCGCCCGCTACGTCGACGGGATCGACTTCGAGCGCGACGAGGTTTTCGGCATCTTCAACCGCCGACTCCAACTGATCGCGCTCGCGCACCTCGCGCACCTCGGCGCGTCGCACGAGGCCGAGTTCGGCGTCTCGGTGTCGCCGAAGGCGCGCGGGCGCGGCTACGGTGCGCGCCTGTTCGACCACGCCGTGCTGCACGCGCGCAACCGCGGCGTCGACACGATGGTGATCCACGCGCTGAGCGAGAACACGGCGATGCTGCGCATCGCCCGCAACGCGGGCGCGACGATCGACCGCGCCGGCACCGATTCCGAAGCCCGCCTGCGGCTGCCGCCCGACGACGTCGCCTCCCACGTCAGCGAGATCGTCGAAGACGGTGCCGCCGAGATCGACTACCGGCTGAAGGCGCAGGCGCGCCGCCTTGACGGCCTGATCGACGCGATCGCCGACGTCAAGGCGATGATCGGCGGCAAGAGCGGACGCGCCGGCGTCGACTGACGACGGCCCGACAGCGGCAAACCGCACGAACCGGGGGCTGCCGACACATGGCGACGGCAGTAACATCTCCATGCAAGTTGTTGCCTCATGTGCGGTGCGCGCCGGCGGTCGTGGCGCTCACGGTGCGCCAACCCCGCCCCCGATGATCGACACGACGCTACCTTCGTTGCTGGCGCTCGCCCTCGCGGCGCTGGCGTTGCTGGTGGCCGGGGCATTAGCCTGGCGCAGCCGCCGCGGCGACAGGCAGAAAGCCCTCCCCAGCGAGTGGGCGCTCACCGCTCGACCGGTGTTCAACACCGAGGAGCGACGCCTGCATCGCCAACTGCGCGAGGCGCTGCCGCACCACGTCGTGCTCGCCAAGCTGCCGCTGGTGCGCTTCTGCCAGCCGACGGATCCGCACGAGGTGCGCTACTGGTACGACCTGCTCGGCTCGACCCACGTGACCTTCGCGATCTGCAGCCCCAACGGGCGCGTGCTCGCGGCGATCGACTTCGACCACGAGCGCAGCGGCTCGCGCCGGACGCTGCAGATCAAGCAGGCCGTTCTCGGTGCCTGCCGCATCCGCTATCTGCGCTGCTCGCCCGATCACCTGCCGTCGGTGCCCGAGTTGCAGCTGTTGGTGCCGCAAGCCAGCCTGGCGTCGCGCAGCCCGCAGGCAGCCGCGACGGTGAGCGGGTTCGGCGCACCGCCGCTGCGCGAGGAGCGCGAGCCGCTGCGGCCGACGGTGGCGCCCCGCCGCCCACGGCGGCCGCTGCTGTGGCAGGACTCGGGCTTCTTCCACGACTCGTTCTTCGGCGTCGACAGCCGCATGGACGCCAGCTACCCGAGCGAGTACAGCCCGTTCTCGTCGAAGACACTGGCGCCGCAGCCCGGACTGCGCCGCGCCAACGGCCGCGCCGACGATCGCTTCGCGCCGCCGGCGACGCGGACCTCGCGCCCGATGCCGCTCGACAACGGCATCTGGCCCGAGGAGCAGCGCGACGTCGACGACGATCGCGACGACGACCACGACACGCGGCGCGAATTCGGCCGCGACACCCCGCGCTACGGCTCCGCCGGCGGGCGCTGACGGTGACTGAAGCCGCTGCGCCGGGCGGCGACGCGCCGGGCGCCTTCGCCGCGCTCACGCCCGAACGCGTGCTCGACGCCCTCGCGGCGGCCGGCTGGTGCCCCGACGGGCGGATGCTGCAGCTGAACTCGTACGAGAACCGCGTCTTCCAGCTCTACCTCGACGACGGCAGCGCGGTGGTGGCCAAGTTCTACCGTCCGCAACGCTGGAGCGACGCGCAGATCCTCGAGGAGCACGCCTTCGCGCTGGAGCTGGCGGCGGCCGACGTGCCCGTCGTCGCGCCCGAGCCGATGCCCGCCGGGCGGGTGGACATGCAGCGCATGCGCCTGGCAGGCACGCCGCCCACCCTCGGGACCGAGCTCGACAGCGGCTACCGCTTCAGCGTCAGCCGCCGTCACGCCGGCCGCTCGCCCGATCTGGAAGACCCGGCGGTAGCGGCCTGGCTCGGGCGCTTCATCGGCCGCCTGCACGCGGTCGGGGCGCGGCGGCCGTTCGCGCAGCGTCGCACGCTCGAGCCCGCGACCTGGGGTGACGCGTCGCGCGACTGGCTGCTCGCCCACGACGCCGTCACGCCGGCCGAGCGCGCCGGCTGGCAGGCAGCCTGCAACGCCGCGCTCGAGCTCGTCCACGCCGCCTTCGCCCGCGTGCACGGGCTGCGGATGCTGCGGCTGCACGGCGACTGCCACCTCGGCAACATCCTGTGGCGCGAGGTCGGCGACGACGGCGGCGGCCCGCACGTCGTCGACCTCGACGACGCCTGCAACGGCCCGGCGATGCAGGACCTGTGGATGCTGCAACCCGAAGGCCCGCACGCCGCCGTGGCCTGGGCCGCGCTGCTCGACGGCTACCGCGTCTTCATGCCGCTCGACGAGCGCGAGCTCGCGCTCGTCGAGCCGCTGCGCACGCTGCGCATGCTGCACCACAGCGCGTGGCTGGCGCGGCGCTGGCACGACCCGGCGTTCCCGGTGGCCTTCCCGTGGTTCGGCACGCCGGCCTACTGGAGCCAGCAGACGACGCAGCTGCGCGAGCAGGTCGAGCTGATGTCGACCTGAGTGCCGGCGCGCACGATCAGGCGCTCAGCAGCCGGGTCACGCGCTGCACGTAGGCCGCCGGATCCTCGAGCTGGCCCCCCTCCGCGAGCCAGGCCTGGTCGAACAGGATCTGCGCCAGGTCGTCGAAGCGCTCGTCGCTCTCGAGCCGCTTCACGAGCGCGTGCTCGGGGTTGACCTCGAGGATCGGCTGCGACTTCGGCGCGCCCTGCCCGGCCTGCTTGAGCAGCCGCGCCAGGTGCGCGCTCATGTCGCCCTCGTCGACGACGATGCACGCCGACGACTCGACCAGCCGCGTCGTCACGCGCACGTCCTTCGCGCGGTCCTTCAGCGCCGTCTTCAGCCGCTCGAGCACCGGCTTGAACGCCTCGGCGACCTCCTCGGCGTGCTTCTTCTCCGCCTCGTCCTGCAGCTTGCCGAGGTCGAACGCGCCCTTGGCGACGCTTTGCAGCGGCTTGCCTTCGAACTCGTACAGGTGCGCGAGCATCCACTCGTCGACGCGGTCGACGAGCAGCAGCACCTCGATGCCCTTCTTGCGGAAGATCTCGAGCTGCGGGCTCGCCTTCGCGGCGGCGAGGCTGTCGGCGGTGACGTAGTAGATCGCCTCCTGGCCGTCCTTCATCCGGCTCACGTAGTCGGCGAAGCTGACGCCTTCGTCGGCGTGGGTCGACGCGAAGCGCAGCAGCTTGGCCAGGCGCTCCTGGTTCGCGTGGTCCTCGCCGACGCCCTCCTTCAGCACGGCACCGAACTCGCGCCAGAACTTCAGGTACTTCTCGCGCTCGGCGGCGTCGTCGCTGTCGGCCAGGCTCTCGAGCATCGACAGCACGCGCTTCGTGCAGCCCTCGCGGATCGCCTTCACGTCGCGGCTTTCCTGCAGCAGCTCACGGCTGACGTTGAGCGGCAGGTCCGCCGAGTCGACGACACCCTTGACGAAGCGCAGGTACACCGGCATCAGCGCCTGTGCGTCGTCCATGATGAACACGCGCTTGACGTACAGCTTCACGCCGGCGTGCTTGTCGCGGTTCCACAGGTCGAACGGCGCCTTGGCCGGCACGTACAGCAGCTGCGTGTACTCGGTGCGGCCCTCGACGCGGTTGTGCGTGTACGCCAGCGGCGGGTCGCTGTCGTAGCTGATCTGCTTGTAGAAGTCGACGTACTGGGCGCCGGTGATCTCGCTCTTGGGCCGCGTCCACAGCGCCGCGGCCTTGTTGACCGTCTCCCACTCGTCGGACAGGCGGTACTCCTTCTTCTCGTCGTCCCACGCCTCCTTGCGCATCAGGATCGGCAGCGAGATGTGGTCGGAGTACTTGGCGATGATCGACTTGAGCCGCCAGGTCTTCGCGAACTCCTCCTCGCCGTCGCGCAGGTGCAGGATCACGTCGGTGCCGCGCTGCTCGCGCGTGATCGGCTCGACGTCGAACTCGCCGCTGCCGTCGCTGGTCCAGCGCACGCCTTCCGCGGGCTTGAGCCCCGCGCGGCGCGACTCGACGGTGATGCGGTCGGCGACGATGAAGCCCGAGTAGAAGCCGACGCCGAACTGGCCGATCAGGTTGGCGTCCTTCTTCTGCTCGCCCTCGAGCCGCGCCATGAACTCGCGCGTGCCGCTCTTGGCGATCGTACCCAGGTGCTGCACCGCCTCCTCGGCGCTCATGCCGATGCCGTTGTCGCGGATCGTCACCGTCTTCGCGTCGGGGTCGAAGAAGACGCGGATCTCGAGGTTCGGCGCGTCCTCGTACAGCCCGGGCGCGTCGAGCGCCTCGAAGCGCAGCTTGTCGCAGGCGTCGCTGGCGTTGGACACCAGCTCGCGCAGGAAGATCTCCTTGTTGGAGTACAGCGAATGCGTGACCAGGTGCAGGATCTGCTTGACCTCGGCCTGGAAGGACAGGGTTTGCTTCTCGCTCATCGTCGTTCGCGGTGTCGTCGAAAAGGCGCCCTCGCGCCGTCGGCGCGGCAGATGAGGGCGGCTGCGAGGGCTTCAAGCCCCCGCCGTGGTCAGAGCACGACCTTGACCATCGGGTGCGTGCTGAGCGTGCGGTACAGCTCGTCGAGCTGCTCGCGGCTGGTCGCCGTCACGACGACGGTGAGCCCGAGGTAGTTGCCGCCGCGGCTGGGCCGCTCCTCGACCGTCGCCGGATCGAAGGCGGGGTCGAAACGCTGCACGACCTGCACGATCGCGGCCCGGAAACCCTCGACGTGCGCGCCCATCACCTTGATCGGGAACGCGCTCGGGTACTCGATCAGGCTCTGGTCGGGTGGAATATCGCGCATCGGCCGCACACTCCGTACCGCTCTAAGAGTTGCCCGGAGGCACCTTCGCCGCAGGAGCGCAAGCCCATTCGGCGGCCGCCGCGGATCCGGCTTGCCCGGTTCGCTGGCGGGCCTTGCAGGCCGCGCCGAGCCTTGCGGCCCGGCCGCTCGCCAGGCACGACAGGTCCCCCGGGCCTTTCGTGTCCGGGCTCGCCCCCCTCGAGCGGGAGGCGCCGAAGGCGCTACGGGGCTGGTCCATCAAATCGACTGCTCGCGCTTGGCGCGCTGGTACGCCTCGTACAGCCGCGCGTAGACCGGCCCCGGCTTGCCGCGCAGCGCGCCATGGCCGACCGGCTCGCCGTCGATCTTCGTGGCCGCGAGCACCTCCTTGGTGGCCGAGCTCAGCAGCACCTCGTCGGCCGCGAGGACGTCGGCCTCGCTGATCGGGCGCAGGTTGTAGCCGATACCTTCGTCCTCGCACAGCTCGCGCAGCAGCTCGTAGCGGATGCCCTCGAGCACGTGCTCGCTCTTCGGCGGCCCGAGCAGGGCGCCCTCGTGCACGATCCACACGTTGCTCGCGGCCGCCTCGGTCAGCCAGCCGTCGCGGAACAGGATCGTCTCGACCGCGCCGTGGTCGGCCGAGATCTGGCGCGCCAGCACCGCGCCGAGCAGGCTGGTGCTCTTGATGTCGCCGCGCTCCCAGCGGAAGTCAGCCGCCGTCACGCACGCGACGCCGTGGTGGCGCTGCTCGGCCGTGGGCGGCTTCATCGGGCTGGCCATCATGAACACCGTCGGATCGATGTCCACCGGCATCACGTGGTCGCGCAGGGCGACGCCGCGCGTGACCTGCAGATAGACGAGCTGGTCCTCGGCGCCCTTCTTCTCGTGCAACGCGGCCACGAGCGCGCGGGCGCGCTCGAGCCACTGCTCGCGCGTGGCCGGCGCGGCGATGCGCACCTTGGCCAGGCTGCGCTCGAGCCGCGCCATGTGGCCGTCGAAGCGGAACATGCGCCGGCCGTAGACCGGGATCACCTCGTAGACGCCGTCGCCGAAGATGAAGCCGCGGTCGAGCACGCTGACCTTGGCGTCGCACAGGCGCAGGTAGTCGCCGTTGAGGAAGCACAGCGTGTCGGGCAGGGCGGTCATGACGGGCCTTTCGGTGGGCCTTCCGTGGCGGGCGTTGCCGTTCGGACGTTGCGTTCGGGCGGTCAGCTTAGCGGATCCACAGCCGCAGCGCATCCCAGGCGCGGCCGACGAGCCCCGCCTCGGGCACCGCCTCAAGCACGACCAGCGGCACCTCGCCCACCGGCGCGCCGGCGCGCGTGGCAATCTTCAGCGTGCCCACCCTCTGCCCCTGCGCCAGCGGCGCGACCAGCGGGTCGGTGCGCTCGATCCTCGTCTGCAGCCGGTCGGCCTCGCCGCGGGGCACCGCGAGCACGACGTCGCTGGCCACGCCGAGCGCCGCCTGGCGCCTGGCACCCTTCCACACCTCCGGCGTCGCGACGGGCTTGCCGCCGTCGAACAGCTTGATCGCGTCGAAGGCGCTGAAGCCCCAGTTCAGCAGCTTCTGGCTCTCGTTGGCGCGCGCCTCGCGCGACGCGGTGCCGAGCACGACACTGAGCAGCCGGCGCGGCCCGGGGCCGGCGCCGCCGGGGCCCAGGTTGGGGAACTGCCGCACCGCGCTGGCCACGAGGCAGTAGCCGGCAGCCGCGGTGTAGCCGGTCTTCATGCCGTCGACGGTCGGGTCGCGGCGCAGCAGCAGGTTGCGGTTGTCCTGGCGGATGTTGTTGTAGGTGTACTCGCGCACCGCGTAGTAGCGGTAGTACTGCGGGAAGTCCTGGATGATGCGCGTGGCGATCGTCGCGATGTCGCGCGCACTGCTGCGGTGGCCGGGCTCGGTCATGCCGGTCACGTTGCGGAACCCGGTGTTCTTCAGCCCCCAGGCCTGCACCTGGCGATTCATCATCGCGACGAAGGTCTCGACGCTGCCGGCCACGCCCTCGGCGAGCGCCACCGTCGCGTCGTTGCCCGACTGCACGATCATGCCGTGCAGCAGCTCGTCGACCTTGGGCGTCATCGTCGTGTTGATGAACATCAGCGACGGGTCGCCCTTGCGCTCGTCCCACGCGCGCTGGCTCACCGGCAGCGCCTGCTCCAGCGTGAGCTTGCCGTCGCGCAGCGCGGCAAACACGAGGTAGGCCGTCATCAGCTTGGTCAGCGATGCCGGGTCGGCCGGGGCGTCGGCGTCGCGCTCGGCCAGCGTCTGGCCGGTCGTCAGGTCGACGAGGACGTACTGGCGCGCGGCGATCTCGGGCGGCGACAGCGGCTGCGCGGCGGCGGCCGCCGCGGCCAGGGTCAGCGTCGTCGTGGCGAGGAGGCGTCGGAGGTTCGTGAACAGGGACATGGATCCGTGGCAGGCAAGGTGCGGGCGCCGCGCTCACGCGGCGAAGGCGCGCACGACGATGGACTTGAGCAGCGGCAGCTGCCCGTGGAAGAAGTGACCGACCCCCGGCACGACGACGACGGGCAGCGCCTGCGGCCGCGCCCAGTCGAGCGTGGCGGCCAGCGGCACGACGTCGTCGGCCTCGCCGTGGACGACCAGCGTGTCCTCGGGTACCGCCGCGACGTCGAAGTTCCCCGTCGCCGGCCCGACGAGCACCAGCCGCGCGGCCGGCAGGTCGAGCCGCCGTGCCGCCTGCGACGCGACGTAACCGCCGAACGAGAAGCCGCCGAGCACCAGCGGCAGCGCCGCGTCGCGCGACGCCGCGATCACCGCCAGCGCGTCGTCGACCTCGCCGCGGCCGGCGTCCCAGTGGCCCTGCGAGCCGCCGACGCCGCGGAAGTTGAAGCGCACGGTGCGGTGACCGACCTGGCGCAGCGCGCGCGCCAGCGTCTGCACGACCTTGTTGTCCATCGTGCCGCCGTGCAGCGGGTGCGGGTGGCACAGCACCGCCACGCCGCGCACGCCACCGGCGGGCTCCTCGACCGCGCACTCGACGGCGCCGGCCGGGCCGGCGACGACGCGCCGCTCGCCGCTCGCGTTCACGGGCTGGATCGGCAACGCGTCAGCGACCGACGTCGGGCGGCAGCAGCAGCCGTTCGACGACGCGGCCGTGCTTCAGGTGCGACTCGACAATCTCGTCGATGTCGTGCTGGTCGACATAGCTGTACCACACCGCCTCGGGGTAGACGACGGCCACCGGCCCGCCGGCGCAGCGGTCGAGGCAGCCCGCCTTGTTGACCCGAACCTTGCCCGGCCCGAGCAGCCCCTCGGCCTTCGCGCTCGCCTTGCAGCGGTCGAACGCGGCCTGCGCGTCGTGCTGCGCACAGCACGCCTCGCCGCCTTCGCGCTGGTTCAGGCAGAAGAAGATGTGGCGCTCGTAGTAGCTCATCGGCGGCATTGTAGGCAGCGGCGCCGCCGGGGCTCACGCGGCGCCGGGGCGCCCCAGGCGCGACAGCAGCCAGCCGAGTGCGACGTAGGGCCAGAACCAGCCGACCCACTGCGCCAGCCCGTGGAAGCGGATGAAGCGCCCCTGCTGCCAGCCCTGGAGGTTGTGCGCGTAGTACGCGTCGGTCGGGGCCATCGCGACGACGGCCACCAGCGCCGTCAGCGCGACGAGCGCGACGCCGGCCACCAGCCGTCGGCCCAGCGGCAGGCACAGCAGCGCCGCCGCGAGAGCGCCGACCAGCCCGGGGCCGACCGACGGTGTCCACCACGCGAACGCGTTGTCGGGCCCGTAGTTCATCGCGCTGGCCAGCGTCATCGTGCCCACCGCGACGCCGCCGGCGCCTGCAGCCAGCACCAGCCGGCGCCCGCCCGGGTGCGTGACCGTGTACGCGATCAGGCAGGGCACGAGCAGGCCGAGCGCCACCGCCATTGCCTCGACGAGCAGGCTCGGCCGCGGTACCGCCCCCGGCGGCAGCGCGAGGAAGGCCTGCGCCGGCTCGAACCACGGCGTGCCCGCGAGCGCCGCCAGCACCCAGCCACGCGCCTCGTCCCACACCTGCCCCAGGCCCAGCGGCACCGGCGTCGGGAACAGCAGCCCCAGCGGCCACAGCAGCAGCAGCGCGATCGCCCCGGCACTGTCGCGCACGAACCAGCGGTCGCGCCACGACTGCCAGCGCTCGAGCAGGCCGACGCCGTGCAGCGCCGCGCCGACCAGCGCGCCCAGCGTCGCGCCGGCCGCGTTGAGCGCGAGGTCGAGCAGCGACGGCACGCGCGCCGGCAGGAACTGCTGCAGCACCTCGAGCGTGTACGACAGCAGTGCCGACGCGGCGACCGACGCGGCGAACGCGGCCCCCACGCGCCGGCCGCTGCGCACCGCGGCCACGTACAGCAGAAGGCCCAGCGGCAGGTAGCCGAGCAGGTTCGAGACGATGTCGAAGCGCGGGAACCACGCCGGCCAGGGCAGCCACAGCCAGGAGTCGGTGCCGCCCGGCGGCACGCGCCAGCCCGCGAACGGGAACAGGCTGGCGTAGACGACGACGAGGGCGAACGCGAACGCGAGCCAGGTGGCCGAGCTGCGCGCGCGCGTCATGCCCGTCGACCGTGGCGGCGAGTCGGCCTCAGAACGGCTTGACGACCACGAGCACGACGATGGCGGTGAACAGCAGCACCGTCACCTCGTTGAACACGCGGTACCACTTGTGGCTGCGCCGGTTGGCCGACTGCTCGAAGTCGCGCAGCAGCCGCCGGCACACGTGCTGGTAGCCGATCACCGCGACGACGCCGGCGAGCTTGGCGTGCATCCAGCCGCTGCCGGGCCCCAAGCCGATCCCGTAGTACAGCCACAGCACGAAGCCGAGCACCAGCGCCGGCCACATCAGCAGCACCGTGAAGCGGTACAGCTTGCGCCCCATCAGCAGCAGCCGCTCGCGCTCGGCGTGGCTGTCGGGCGCGACCATCGCCAGGTTCACGAAGATGCGCGGCAGGTAGAACAGGCCCGCGAACCAGCTCGCGACGAAGACGATGTGGAACGCCTTGACCCACAGGTAGCCGGAACTCATCGCGTCATTATCGGGGCGGCCCGGGGCCACTATCATCGATGCGGGTCGCGGGCTCGCCGACCCGTTTGCCAACCGAAGAGGCCGCCGCCGTGAACGCCCCCCTGCCGCCCTACCCCGCCAGCCGCCCGCGCCGCCTGCGCCGCGACGCCGCGATCCGCGCCCTCGTGCGCGAGCACCGCCTCGCCCCCGAGGACCTGATCCTGCCGGTGTTCGTGCTCGACGGCACGAACCGCAGCGAGGACGTGCCGAGCATGCCCGGCGTGCAGCGCCGCAGCGTCGACCGCTTGTTCGCGGTGGCCGAGCAGTGCCTGCAGCTGGGCGTGCCGGTGATGGCACTGTTCCCGGTGATCGACCTGTCGCTGAAGACGCCCGACGGGCGCGAGGCGCTGAACCCCGACGGCCTCGTGCCGCGCGCGGTGGCGGCGCTGAAGGCGCGCTTCCCGGAGCTGAACCTGCTGACCGACGTCGCGCTCGACCCGTTCACGACCCACGGCCAGGACGGCCTGATCGACGAAGCCGGCTACATCCTCAACGACGAGACGGTCGCCGTGCTGACGCAGCAGGCCCGGGTCCAGGCGCAGGCCGGCGTCGACATCGTCGCCCCGAGCGACATGATGGACGGGCGCATCGGCGCGATCCGCGCCGCGCTCGAGGGCGCCGGCCTGATCCACACGCGCATCATGGCCTACAGCGCGAAGTACGCGAGCGCCTTCTACGGGCCGTTCCGCGACGCGGTGGGCAGCAAGGGAAACCTCGGCAAGAGCGACAAGAAGGTCTACCAGATGGACCCGGGCAACACCGACGAGGCGCTGCGCGAGGTCGCGCTCGACATCGCCGAGGGCGCCGACATGGTGATGGTCAAGCCCGGCATGCCGTACCTCGACATCGTGCGCCGCGTGAAGGAGACGTTCCGCATGCCGACCTTCGCGTACCAGGTCAGCGGCGAGTACAGCATGCTCAAGGCTGCCGCGGCCAACGGCTGGCTCGACCACGACGCCGTGATGATGGAGTCGCTGCTCGCCTTCAAGCGCGCCGGCGCCGACGGCGTGCTGACCTACTTCGCGCTCGACGCCGCGCGCAGGCTGCGGCAGGGCTGATGCGCGTCTTCCACGTCACGCCCGACCAGTTCACCGAGCTCGACGCGCTGCCCGCCGACCTGCCGGCGACCGGCTTCGTGTGGGTCGGCAGCGCGCGGCGCGAGTTCGAGGTCCATGCCGGCGAGATCCAGGCGCGGCTGCAGCACTGGACCGGCGCGACGCTGGTCGACCTGCACGTGGCGGACCTGCTGAACAACCAGCTGCCGAGCCACTTCGACACCACGTTCGAGTACGACCTGCTCGTCTTCCGCCGGCTCGCGGCGGCGCCGGGCACCGCCGCACGGGCCGACGGCAAGCAGGCCGCGCGACGCGCGACGCGCGAGGCGCTCGACGCGATCGACACCAGTCCGGTGGGCTTCGCCGTGTTCGACCGCGTGCTCGTCAGCGTGCACCCCGCCGACTGCGCGGTGCGCGACTTCTTCGCCGCGCGGCTCGCGCAGCGCGGCCAGGCGGGCGCCGCGCGCCTGCCCACCAGCCCGGCCGAGCTGATGCTGCGCATGGTCAACCACATGGTCGACAGCTACCTCGAGCTGCGCCGGCTCCTCTCGCGCCACCTCGGCGAGTTGCAGCTCGAGCTGCTCAACCCGCGCAGTCGCTTCGACGACTGGGCGCTGCTGCTCGACGCGCGCAACCGGCTGCACCTGCTCGAGGACACCTGCGAAGACCAGAGGAGCGCGGTGCAGGAGTGGCTCGACGCGCTCGACGAGTGGCCCGCCGAGACCGACAAGCAGGCCAAGCGCGAGCGCGAGCTGCTGCGGCTGCGCTCGCGCGACGTCGTCGAACATGTCGAGCGCGTGCTCGGCCACGTGCGCCGGCTCGAGCAGTCGATCGAGACCGCGGTGCAGATGCACTTCTCGGCGCTGGGCCACCGCACGAACAACATCATGCGCACGCTGACGGTGCTCACCGCGATCTTCCTGCCGCTGAACCTGATCACCGGCTTCTTCGGCATGAACTTCGAGTTCCTGCCGCTGATCCACAGCGCCGAGGGCTTCTGGTTCGCGTTCTGGACGATGGTCGTGGTCGGCGTCGGGCTCGTCGCGTTCTTCTGGCGCAAGCGCTACCTGGGCACGACGTCGCGATGACGCTGGCGCCGTCGCAGCTGGCGCTGCTGGTCGGGCTCACGCTGGCCTGGGGTCTGAACTGGCCCGTGATGAAGCTCGGCGTCACGGTCTACCCGCCGCTGACGTTCCGCGCGCTGTCGATGGTGCTCGGGCTGCCGGTGCTCGCCGCCGCGCTGCTGTGGCTGAAGGTGCCGTTTCGCGTACCGCGCGCGCACTGGCCGGAGCTGGCGCGGCTGACCGTCACGAACATGGTCGTGTGGCACCTGCTGGTGATCCTGTCGGTGCCGCACCTCAGTTCCGGCCGTGCCGCGATCCTCGGCTACACGATGCCGGTGTTCTCGGCGCTGCTCGGCGCGGCACTGTTCGGCGAGCGGCTGCGGCCGCGCCAGGCCGCCGGCGTGGCCGCAGCGGCGATCGGCGTCGTGCTGCTGCTGTGGCACGAGTTCGACCGCGTCGCAGGCGCGCCGGTGGCCGCGTCGGTGATGCTGGTGGCCGCGGCGTGCTGGGCGCTGGGCACGCGGCAGCTGCGCCGCACGACGATCCCGCTGCCGACGCTGACGCTTTCGTTCTGGATGACGGCGGTCACGACCGTCGTGATGCTCGCCGCCGCCGCGCTCGTCGAGCGTGCGCAGTGGCACGTGCCGAACGCCGCGGCCACCGGCGCGATCGTCTACAACGCGGTGCTGATCTTCGGCTTCGCGCACGCCGCGTGGTTCACGCTCGCGCGCTCGCTGCCGCCGGTGGCCTCGACGCTGTCGGTGATGATGATCCCGGTGCTGGGCACCGTCAGCGGCGCGCTCGCGCTGGGCGAGGTGCTGCACTGGCAGGACGGCGCGGCGGCGGCGCTGATGGTCGCGGCGATCGCCTCGGTGCTGTGGCCGGCGCGGCGCTGAGCGGACCGCGGTCGGGGTACGGGTCGTGCAGCCCGAGCGCGCGCAGGATCGCGCGCTCGCGCCCTTCCATGACGGCGGCGTCGGTCTCGCCGCGCTCGTGGTCGTAGCCTTGCGCATGCAGCGTGCCGTGCACGAGCAGGTGCGCGTAGTGGTCGGCCAGCGGCAGTCCGAGCGCCGCGGCCTCGCGCTCGACGACCGGCGCGCACAGCACGAGGTCGGCGTGCACGACGGGCGCGCGCGCGTAGTCGAAGGTCAGCACGTTGGTCGCGTGGTCCTTGCCGCGGAACTCGCGGTTCAGCCGCCGGCCCTCGTCCTCGCCGACGATGCGCACCGCGAGTTCGCCCGGCGCCTCGAGCGCGGCGCGGATCCACCGCGCGACGCGGTGGCGCGACAGCAGCGCGCGGTGACGGCCGTCGGGCTGCTGCAGCGCGAGCGACAGGCCGGGCTTCACGCCGGACCCTTCGCGCCGCGCGCCGGCCGCGCGCCGGGCGCGGGCTCGACCCCGTCGGCAGCCGCCCGGGCGGCATCGTAGGCCTCGACGATGCGCGCCACCAGCGGGTGGCGCACGATGTCGGCGGCGGTGAAGTGCGTGAACGCCAGCCCCTTGACGCGGCGCAGGATGCGCTCGGCCTGCACGAGACCGCTGTCGGCACCGTGCGGCAGGTCGATCTGGCTCACGTCGCCGGTGACGACAGCCTTCGAGCCGAAGCCGATGCGCGTGAGGAACATCTTCATCTGCTCGGGCGTCGTGTTCTGCGCCTCGTCGAGGATCACGAACGCGTGGTTCAGCGTGCGCCCGCGCATGAACGCCAGCGGCGCGATCTCCAGCGTCGCGCGCTCGAACGCCTTGTGCACGCGGTCGAAGCCCATCAGGTCGTACAGCGCGTCGTACAGCGGGCGCAGGTAGGGGTCGACCTTCTGCGTCAGGTCGCCGGGCAGGAAGCCCAGCCGCTCGCCGGCCTCGACGGCCGGGCGCGTGAGCACGATGCGCTGCACCTGGGCGCGCTCCAGCGCGTCGACGGCACAGGCCACGGCGAGAAAGGTCTTGCCGGTGCCCGCCGGCCCGATGCCGAACGTGATGTCGTGCGCGAGGATGTTGCGCAGGTACAGCGTCTGGTTCGGCGTGCGCCCGGCGAGGTCGGTGCGGCGCGTGTGCAGCACGATCTCGTCGTCGGCCGCGGTGCCGGCGGCGGCGGCCGGCGCGCCCGTCACGTCGACCAGCGCCAGCTGCAGCGCCTCGGGCGCGATCGGCCGGCGCGCTCGCTCGTACAGCGACTGCAGCAGCGCGAGCACGCGCTCGGCCGCGGCGCGCTCGCCGCGCACCGTGAACGCCTCGTGGCGGTGGCCGATGCGCACGCCGCTGGCCTGCTCGATCACGCGCAGGTGCTCGTCGAGCGGACCGCACAGGTGGCCCAGCCGCGTGTTGTCGGCGGGGGTGAAGGCGTGGCGCAGCGTGGCGGTGGGCATGCGGGTCGGCACGTGGGCATCGCGCCCGGTCGGTGGATGCGTGCATTGTCGCGCCGGCGCGCCGGCGCGACGCGGCGCCAGCCTCTCGCGCGGTGTCGCGTGGCGCACAATCGCGCGCCGATGGCCTTCCCGTCCGCCCCTGCCCTGCGGCGTGCCGATGGCGCCCGGCGCGCGGCGATGGCCGCCGTGCTGGCGTCGGCGCTGCTGCTGGCCGGCCTGGCCACGCCGGCCGATGCGCAGCAGCGCCTCGACGTGCACGAGGCGCTGAGCGCGGTCGGCGATACCGCGCGCTTCCCCGACGACGCCCCGGCGCAGCTGGTGCCGCTGCCCGACGAGTGGTCGCGCTCGCGCCCCGACACCCGCGGCCCGGTGTGGTACCGCGTCGCCTTCGACGCACGCGGTGTCGAGGCCGGCGGCGAGCTGTTCGCGCTTTACGTCGCGCGCGCGTGTTCGACGCTCGAGGTCCAGCTCAACGGGCAGCGGGTGCACGTCGGCGGCCGGCTGGCCGAGCCGGCCACGCGCCGCTGCAACCACCCGCAGCTGATCGCGCTGCCGGCGGCGCTGATGCGCGCCGGCGTCAACACCGTCGACGTCAAGGTCGTCGGCGAGCCGCTCGCCTCGGTGGCGTCGCGCCAGCGCGCCGGCGGCCTGTCGGCGATGCAGCTGGGGCGTCACGCCGAGCTCGCGCCCGCGCACGCGCGACGCCAGCTGCTGAACGAGACGCTGCCGCTGACGGCCAGCGCGATGCTGCTGCTGGTGGGTGCCTTCATGCTGCTGATCGGCGGGCTCAAGCGCGCGCACAGCCACCTCGTGTACTTCGGTGCGTTCGCGATCGGCTGGGCCGTGGTCGGTGCGCGGCTGTGGTGGACCGACCTGCCGCTGTCGGCGCACGCCGCCGACGTGCTGCTCGTGTCGTTCATCCCGTTCGTCGTGCTCGCCGGCGTGTTGTTCGTGCTGCGCTACGCCGGTGACGAGAAGCGGCGCTGGATCGACACCGCGCTGTATGCGCAATGCGTCGTCGTGCCGCCGACGCTGCTGCTGGCCGGCCCCGAGCGGCTGTACCCGGTGGCCAGCGGCTGGTACGCGCTGTTCGTCGTCGAGGTCGCGGCCGCGGTCGGGTGGCACCTGTGGACGCTGTGGCACCGCCGGCGCGAGCGCTTCGCGCCGATGGCGGCGCTGCTGCTCGGCGCGCTCGTGCTGGTGGCCCTCGAGTTCGTCGCGCAGCAGCAGCCGCTGGCCGCGCGGTGGCAGGCGCTGTCGCACGCGCTGCTGCCGGCGGCCATCGTCGCGATGGGGCTGTACCTGATGCGCGAGCACGGCCGTGCGCTGCAGGCCGCCGAGGCCGACCGCCAGACGCTGGAATCGCGCGTGCGCGCAGCGGCCGCGCAGATCGAGCGCAACTACGCGCAGCTCGCCGAGCTGCGCGTCGAGCAGGTCACGCAGCAGGAGCGCAAGCGCATCGCCGCCGACCTGCACGACGACCTCGGCGCCAAGCTCCTGACGATCGTCCACACCAGCGACAACGACCGCATCTCGGCGCTGGCGCGCGAGGCGCTCGAGGAGATGCGGCTGTCGGTGCGCGGCCTGACCGGCAAGCCGGTGCGCCTGCTCGACGCGCTGGGCGACTGGCGCGCCGAGGTCGTCTCGCGGCTGGCGCAGACCGGCATCGAGGCCGACTGGTCGACCGCCGTCGAGGAAGGCGACCACACGCTGTCGGCGCGCGTGTACGTGCAGACGACGCGCATCCTGCGCGAGGCCGTCAACAACATCATCAAGCACAGCGGCGCGTCGCACTGCGCGGTGCGCGTCGCGCTCGACGGCGGGCAGTTCGAGCTGTCGATCCAGGACAACGGCAACGGCATCCCGCTCGAACTCGACGGGCGCCTCGACCGCGGCCACGGCATGGCGAGCATGAAGCACCGCGCCAAGCAGATGCAGGGCCAGTGCCTCGTCGAGTCGGGGCCCGGCTACGGAACCGTGATTCGCCTCACGCTTCCCCTCGAACCCGCCGCCGCCCCGGCGTGAGCCACTGCTACGATCGTTGCGATTCGTTGCCCGAGGGCGCGTCGATGAAGACCATCCTGCTGCTCGAAGACCTGCCGCAGATCCGCGGCTGGCTCAAGGACCTGCTGCGCGAGGTGTTCCCGCAGGCCGACGTCTCGGAGGCCGCGCGGGTGCACGACGCGCTGTCGCTGGTGTCGGCGGTGCGCTTCGACCTCGCGCTGATCGACCTCGGCCTGCCCGACGGCTCGGGCGTCGACGTGATCGCCGCGCTGCGCGAGCAGCAGCCCGACGCGCAGTCGGTGGTGGTGTCGATCCACGACGACGACGACCACCTGTTTCCGGCGCTGCAGGCCGGCGCCTACGGCTACATCCTCAAGGAGCAGGCGCGCGAGCTGATCAAGGTGCAGCTCGAGCGCATCAGCCAGGGCGAGCCGCCGCTGTCGCCGTCGATCGCGCGCAAGGTCATCGCCCACTTCGCCGCGCAGGCGCGCCCGGCGCCGCTGATGCCTCACGTGCAGCTCACCGAGCGCGAGAACGAGGTGCTGCTGCGCGTGGCCAAGGGCTTCACGCTGCCCGAGATCGGCCAGCAGCTGAACCTGTCGCGCCACACGATCGCCGACTACGTCAAGCAGATCTACCGCAAGCTCAACGTGAGCTCGCGCGCCGAGGCCGCGCTCGAGGCGCAGCGGCTGGGCCTGTTCGGCCGCCGATGATCGGCCGCCTGTCGGGCACGCTCGTCGAGAAGTCGCCGCCGACGGTGCTCGTCGACGTCGGCGGCGTCGGCTACGAGGTCGACGTGCCGATGAGCACCTTCTTCAACCTGCCCGCGATCGGCGAGCGCGTCACCCTGCTGACGCACTTCGTCGTGCGCGAGGACGCGCAGGTGCTGTTCGGCTTCCTCGGCGCCGACGAGCGCGCGACGTTCCGCGAACTCGTCAAGATCAGCGGCGTCGGGCCGCGCACGGCGCTGGCGATCCTGTCCGGGTTGAGCGTCGCCGAGCTGGCGCAGGCCGTGGCCGCGCAGAGCAGCGCGCGGCTGGTCAAGGTGCCCGGCATCGGCAAGAAGACGGCCGAGCGGCTGCTGCTCGAGCTCAAGGGCAAGCTCGCGCCGTCGCTCGCCGCGCCGGCCTGCGCGGCGAGCGACGCGCAGGCCGACATCGTGCAGGCGCTCGTCGCGCTGGGCTACAACGAGCGCGAGGCCACCGCCGCGCTGAAGGCGCTGCCGACCGACATCGGCGTGGCCGACGGCATCAAGCTGGCGCTGAAGGCGCTGAACCGATAGGACGAGACCGGCGGCTGGGAGCCGCGGCTCCCAGCCCGGGCCGGGGATGGTCCGGGCCTGACCGCCGTCCAGGCCCGCGCAGGCCGAGCCCGGCGGCTCCACGCCCGCCTGCGCGGGCGTGGACCGGGCGAGGGCCCGGAGCCGCGGCTCCCAGCCCGGGCCGAGGACGGCCCGGTCCTGACCGCCGTCCAGGCCCGCGCAGGCGGGCCTGGAGCCGCGGCGGTCAGTGCTTGCCGTGGGCGGGGGGCATCGCGGTGCCGAGGGGACGCACCGGGGCCTGCACGTCGATCGCCTCGCGCTTGCCGTCGCGGCCCTCGACGACCAGCGTCACCGGCACGGTGTCGCCGTCCTTCAGCGGCTGCTTCAGGTCCATCAGCATCACGTGGTAGCCGCCGGGCCTGAGCTCGACGGCCTTGCCCGCCGGCAGGTCGAGGCCGGGGACCGCGCGCATCCTCATCACGTTGCCGTCGATCACCATCTCGTGGATCTCGACGACGCCGGCCACCGGCGAACGGGCCTCCACCAGCCGGCCGCCGGCAGACGACGTGATCTGCACGAACATGCCCGTGGCCTTCTGCTGCGCGACGGTGGCGCGCACCCACGGGTCCTTGAGTTGGGTCTGGGCAAACGGGGCGCTGGCGGCCAGTGCCAGCACGGCGGCCACGAACGGGCGCAGCAGGGGGTTCGAACGCGGGGAAAGAGGGGTCGTCATGGTCGGGGACTCGTCGTCGATGAAAGTCAGGGCGAGCGCACCGCCACGCGGCGCGGGCCCATCGTCGCGCACCGCGATGGCGGTGCATCCGGGCTCAGACGGTCCCCGACGGCGGTCCGCGCGGGTGCGGATGCACCCATGGTGCCGACACCGCCGCGGCCGATGCGGGTGCACGCGGCGGCACACGCCCCAACGCTGGCGCCACCCACACCGACGGGCGCGGCAGCAACGCCGGCCCGTGGGCCGACGCGATGCACCAGGCACAGGCCGGCGCGGCACCGTCGGCATCGTCCGGTGCCACGTCGCCGACCGGCACCCAGCGCGCACCCTGCGCGGTGCAGACCTCGGCCCAGCCGCGCTCGCCGGTGGCGGCGGCCAGCGCCTGCGACAGCGCCGGCAGCAGCGCCAGCGACCACGCCGTCGCCAGCGCGACGAGCGCGCGGCGGCGCAGGCGGGTGGTGGCGGTGGCCGACATGCCGCGATTATCGGACCGGCGCCTCGTCGTGGCCGCTGGCGATAATGGTCCATGGCCCTGCAGACCGACGACTTCGCCGCGCCCGCCGCGCGCCGCCTCGTCAGCGGCGCGCCGGCGTCGCCGAACGAGGAGGCCTTCGAGCGCGCGTTGCGCCCGAAGGGCTTGGACGACTACGTCGGCCAGGCCAAGGCGCGCGAGCAGCTCGAGATCTTCGTGCGCGCGGCCCGGCAGCGCGGCGAGGCGCTCGACCACGTGCTGCTGTTCGGCCCGCCGGGGCTGGGCAAGACGACGCTGGCGCACATCATCGCGCACGAGCTCGGCGTGAACCTGCGGCAGACCAGCGGCCCGGTGCTCGAGAAGCCGAAGGACCTGGCGGCGATCCTCACCGGCCTCGAGCGCCACGACGTGCTGTTCATCGACGAGATCCACCGCCTGAGCCCCGTCGTCGAGGAGATCCTCTACCCCGCGCTCGAGGACTACCAGATCGACATCATGATCGGCGACGGCCCGGCGGCGCGCTCGATCAAGCTCGACCTGCAGCCGTTCACGCTGGTGGGCGCGACGACGCGTGCGGGCATGCTGACCAACCCGCTGCGCGACCGTTTCGGCATCGTCGCGCGGCTCGAGTTCTACACGCCCGACGAGCTCGCGCGCATCGTCACGCGCTCGGCCGGGCTGCTCGACGTGCCGATCGACGCCGGCGGCGCGGCCGAGATCGCGCGCCGCAGCCGCGGCACGCCGCGCATCGCCAACCGGCTGCTGCGCCGCGTGCGCGACTACGCCGAGGTGCGTGGCAGCGGCCGCATCGACGCGGCCGTCGCCGACGCGGCGCTCGCGCTGCTCGACGTCGACCCGCTGGGCTTCGACGTGATGGACCGCAAGCTGCTCGAAGCCGTCGTGCACCGCTTCGACGGCGGGCCGGTCGGGCTCGACAACGTCGCCGCCGCGATCGGCGAGGAACCCGGCACGATCGAGGACGTCATCGAGCCCTACCTGATCCAGCAGGGCTACCTGCAGCGCACGCCGCGCGGGCGCGTGGCCACCGCGGCGGCGTACCGGCACCTCGGTCTCGCGCCGGCCAAGCCCGCGGGCGACCTGTTCGCCGGCTGACAGGCGATGGCCGCCGACGCCACCGCCGTGCCACGGCGCCGCGCCCGCATGCGGCGCTGGGTGACGCTGGCCGTCGTCGTCGCGCTGCTGGCCGGCGGCTGGGCCTGGCTTCAGCGCCGGCCGGTGCCGGCCGCCGCGGTGGCCGTGCACACGCAGCCGCTGCAGCGCACGCTGCTGTTCTCGGCGCGGGTGCGCACGCCGTCGCGCGTCGAGGTCGGCGCGACGATCACCGGCCGCGTCGCGCAGGTCGTCGTCGACGAGGGCGACGCGGTGGCCGCCGGTGGCGTGCTGTTGCGCCTGGAGGACGACGAACTGCGCGCGGCGCTGTCGCAGGCGCAGGCCAGCCTCGCGCAGGC
>JBBION010000002.1:0-41630 GCA_037443345.1 Rubrivivax sp.
GCCCGCGATGCCCCCGGGGGGCCGCAACGCGCGGCCGGCACGCGCCGCCTGGCGGCCCTGGACGCGGCGCCCGTCGGCGCGCGCGGTTTCGGTCGATCCCGCAGAATCGTCATCCGAAGCCCGTGCCTCGGGCGCGTCCGTTGCGCCCGAGGAGTCCGCTGGCATGTCGCACCCGGTGGCGCCGATGTCGTTCCTGTGGCCTCACAACTTGTGGTGGATGCTGCTGCTGCCCTTGCTGCCGGCGCTCTACCTGTGGCTGCTGGGCCGCGGCAGCCACCCGGCGCCGATGCCGTCGACGTGGGGCGCCGTTCGCGCGCGCACGAACCGCCAGTGGCGGCGGCACGTGGGGCCGGCGCTGATCCTGCTGGCGCTGGCGCTGCTGCTGCTGGCCGTCGCGCGGCCGACGGCGTCGGTGACGCTGCCCTGGGCGAAGTCCACCATCCTGCTCGCGATCGACATCTCGCGCAGCATGCGCGTGACGGACGTCGAGCCCACGCGCATGGTGGCCGCGCAGGAAGCCGCCAAGGCGTTCCTGCGCGAGGTGCCCGAGCCCATCGAAGTGGGCTTGGTCACGTTCGCGGGCACCGCGCAGGTGGCCCAGCCACCGACGGTCGATCGCGCGGCGCTCGTCGGTGCGATCGACGCCATCCAGATGCAGCTCGGCACGGCCATCGGCAACGCCATCGTGGTGTGCCTGGCCGAGTTGTTCCCGGACCATGGCATCGACCTCGAGGAGCTGACCTTCGGCCCACGCCGCCAGGCGCGCCCACTGGACGAAAAGGCCGGGCAGGCCAAGCCGCCGCCGAAACCGGTCACGCCGGTGGCAGCGGGCTCCTACGAGTCGGCCGCGATCATCCTGCTGAGCGACGGCCGCCGCACGACGGGCGTCGACACGCTGGACGCGGCGAAGATGGCCGCCGACCGGGGCGTGCGCATCCACGTCGTGGGCCTGGGAACGCCCGACGGCCACGCCTCGATGGGCGACGGCATGGCGGTCTACCTGCAGCTGGACGAACCCACGCTGCGCGAGGTCGCGCGGATGACCGGCGGCGAGTACCACCACGCCGGCACCGCCGAGGCGCTGCGCAGCGTGTACGAGAACCTCGGCTCGCGCCTGCAGCTGAGCAAGCGCGACACCGAGCTGACGGCCCTGCTGGCCCTGGCCGCGGCGATGCTGCTCGTCGCGGGGGCGGGGGTGTCGGTGTGGTGGTTCGGGCGCGTCACTTGAGCGACGTCGCGCCGGAGCCCTGCGGCAAGCGAGGTGCCGCAAAGACAAACGGCCCACGCATCGCTGCGTGAGCCGTCTGGGAATGTTGGTGGGCCCTGTAGGATTCGAACCTACGACCAACGGATTAAGAGTCCGCTGCTCTACCAGCTGAGCTAAGAGCCCGTGCCTTGCGGCTTGATGTGCCGGACCGTCGATCCGGTGGTGGGTCGTGCAGGATTCGAACCTGCGACCAACGGATTAAAAGTCCGCTGCTCTACCGGCTGAGCTAACGACCCCCGACGGCAGAGCCGCGCATTATAGCCACCTTTGCCGCAGGGCCGGCACGGCGGCCAGCAGCTGGCGCATCGCCTCGCCGGCCGCGACGAGGCCAAACGTCGCGGTCACCGTCACCGTCGAGCCGTAGCCGGCGCAGTTGAGGCTGCCGTCGACGTCGCACTCGCCCGCGGGTCGGTGCACCGTCTCCTTCGAGTACACGCAGCGCACGCCGAGCGGCACGCCGCCGCGCGGCGCGCCATGGCGACGCAGGCGCTGGCGCAGCGACGCGAGCAGCGGGTCGTGCGTCGCGTGCGCGAGGTCGTCGACGGCCACGGCCTGCGCCATCGCCTTGCCGCCGGCGGCGCCGACGGTGACGAAGGGTGTCTTCGTCTGCAGCGCCCACGACGCGAGCGCGAGCTTGGCGCCGATCTGGTCGCACGCGTCGACGACGACGTCCACCGGCCGCGGCAGCAGCTGCGGCCAGTTCGTGGCGTCGACGAACTCCTCGACGGTGTGCACCGCGCAGCCCGGGTGGATGTCGGCCAGCCGCGCCTGCAGCGCGAGCACCTTGGCCTGCCCCACGGTGGCACCCACGGCCTGCACCTGGCGGTGGATGTTGGACTCCGACACGTGGTCCAGGTCGACCAGCGTCAGCTCGGCGACGCCGCAGCGCGCCAGCGCCTCGGCCGCCCACGAGCCGACGCCGCCGACGCCGACGACCGCCACGCGCGCCGCGCGCAGCACGGCGTAGCCGTCGTCGCCGTACAGCCGGCGCAGGCCGCCGAAGCGGCGCTCGAGGTCGGCCGCGTCGACGGCATCGCCGCCAGGGGTCACGACGGCGGCCATCGTGCGCGCCGTCACGCCATGCGCTCGAGGCGCCACGTCTGGTAGCGCAGCCCCAGCACCGCACCGCCGATGATGCCGCCCAGCGCGAGGAAGCTGCCCACCGCGAGCGTCGACACGCCCGTCAGGCCCTGCCCGACCGTGCAGCCGAACGCCGTGACGCCGCCGATGCCCATCAGCGCGGCACCGGCGAGGTGGTTCGCCAGATCCTCGACGTCGCCGAAGCCTTCCCAGCGGAAGCTGCCGCTGGCCAGGGCCCATGCCGCCGATCCCGCGACGACGCCGAACACCGAGACGATGCCCAGCGTCAGGCGCTTGTTAGCGTCGCTGTAGAGGATCAGCCAGTCGAGCGTGTAGCCCACCGGCGCGACGAAGGTCAGCGACTCCATGCTGCGCGTGTTCGTCGCGAGGTAGGTCGGCTCGAGCGAGGCCGGGTGCTCGGGCACGAAGCCCAGCCGCCCCGAGACCCACCACACCGCGACGATCACGGCACCGATGCCCACGCCGCCGAGCAGCGTCTCGGCCGAGCGCCCCTCGGCGCGCACCAGGGCCCACGCGACGAGCGCGCCGCCGATCAGCAGCCCGAGCACGCCGGCCAGCGTGGGCACCGGCGCGCCGGTGGCGTGCGCGACGAGCGACGGCAGGTCCTGCCCCACCGGCAGCGTCAGCGCGACGCGGTCGACGGTCTCGACGCGCCACACCGCCGTCACGCCGCGCAGCGTCATGTACGACGTCACCGCGAGCACCAGCAGCACGACGAGCGCCTTCAGGTTGCCGCCGCCCACACGCACCAGCGTCTTGCTGCCGCAGCCCGAGGCCAGCACCATGCCGATGCCGAACACGGCGCCGCCGCCCAGGTTCGACAGCCAGATCAGCCGCTCGCTGGCGTACACGCTGCGGCCCGCCTCGACCCAGCCGAGCGCGACCATCGCGTTGAAGCCGATCATCGCGGTGCCGATCGCCAGCGCCCACATGCGCATGCGCGACCAGTCGCCCATGTTGACGATGTCGGACACCGCACCCATCGTGCAGAAGTGGGTGCGCTGCGCGATCGCACCGAAGGCCGCCGACAGCGCGAACGTGGCCCACAAGACGTACTGCGTCAGGGCGCCGATGTCGACGGAATCCATGACGCGAATTCTAGGTTCGCGCCCTCACGCCCCCTTGGCGCTGGGGCCGGCCGGGCCGCCGGGCCATCTGCCCGTGCCCGAGACGATCGGGCCGGTGGCCGCGCGCGTCAGCGCAGCGCGGCCAGGCGGTCCTTCGCGGCGACGGCCGCCTCGGACTTCGGGTACGCCTTCTGCAGGTCGGTCAACGTCGTGCGCGCGGCCTTGGCGTCCTTCGTCTCGATCTGCGCGTTGGCGATCGCCAGCATCGCCTCGGGCGCACGCGGGTGGTCGGGCGCCTTGGCGACGAACTCGCGCAGGACCGTGATGGCACCGGCGTGGTCAGGCTTGCCGTACAGCGCGTTGCCGAGCCAGAAGCGCGCGCCGTCGGCGTAGCCGCTGCCGGGGTGGCGCTGCAGGAAACCCGCGAACGCCCCCGCGGCGGCGGCGAAGTCACCGCCGCGAAGCATCGTCATCGCCTGCTCGTACTCGCGCTGCTCGCCAGGCGACGCGAGGAACTCGCGGCCGTCGAGCGAGACCTTCTGCGGCTCGAAGCGGCGCAGCCGTTCATCCGTGGCCTGCACGAGGTCCTGCTGGCGGCGCTGCAACTCGGCCACGTCGCGCGCCAGCTGCTCGTCCTGGCCGCGCAGACGCGCCCCCTCGCTGCGCATCTGCTCGATCTGCGCGTTGAGGTCGACCAGGCCCAGACGCAACTGGCGCACCTGCTCGAGCAGGTCGGCGTTGGCCTTGCTCAGCTCCGCCACCTGGGCGCGCAGCCTCTCGTGGTCCTCGGTGACCTTGGTGCGCAGGTCGACGATGGCCTTGCGCGCCTCGTTGTCGGGAAACAGCTGCGCCTGCGCAGGCAGCGCAAGGCCCAGCGCGACGAGCGCGGCGCAGGCCGCCCCCGCATGGCGCAGCGTCGGCCGCACGTCAGCGGTCCTTCAGCTCGGCGCGGCGGTTCTTGGCCCACGCCTCTTCGTTGCTGGCGGCCACCGCCGGGCGCTCCTTGCCGAAGCTCACGGCCTCGAGCTGGCCGTCGTTGACGCCGAGCAGCGTCAGCGAGCGAACCACGGCCTCGGCGCGGCGCTGGCCCAGCGCGAGGTTGTACTCGCGCCCGCCGCGCTCGTCGGTGTGGCCCTCGACGACGACGCGCAGGTTGCGGTTGGCCACCAGGCGCTTGGCGTGCGTGTCGATCAGCGACCGGAACTCGGGCTTGACGACGTAGCTGTCGAAGTCGAAGTAGACGATGCGGTCCATCGCCGCCGCGGATGCGTCGTTCTTGCCGAGGTCGACGCTGGCGACCTGCGACTGCCCAGCCGCGCCGGTAGCACCGCCCGCGCCGGCGGCACCGACGGGTGCCGGGGTGCGCGACTCGACGGGCGCGCCCCTGCCTTCGTCGAGCTTGACCGGCGACGAGCAACCCGCCAGCACCAGCGCCGCCAGCGACAGTCCCACAAAACCATGCACACGCTTCATCGAGTGTTCTCCCGAACGAGTTGAAAGTTGGCAGAGATCCTGAATGTGGCCCGGCGGTTCAACGCCCGTACGGCCCCCAGACGGGCTCGCGCACGTCGAGGCCCGACGACAGCAGCCGCGTCTTGATGCGCCCGTCGAGCGTCGTCGTCATCAGCACGTCACGCCCGGCGGCGCGCGTCGCATAGATGATCAGGCGGCTGTTGGGCGCGAAGCTCGGGCTCTCGTCGTCGCTGGTGTCAGTCAGCGTCTGCGTGCGCCCGCTGGCCAAGTCCATGAGCATCAGCTTGAACGCGCCGCCGTTGCGCGTGACGTAGGCCATGGCCCGCCCGTCGGGGCTGATCGCGGGGCTGATGTTGTAGCTGCCGTTGAACGTCACGCGTTCGACGTTGCCGCCGGCCACCGGCATGCGGTAGATCTGCGGGCCACCGCCGCGGTCGCTGACGAAATACAGCGTGCGCCCGTCGGCAGTGAACGCGGGCTCGGTGTCGATCGCGCCGCCGCTGCCGGTGGCCAGCCGCCGCGGCTCGCCGCCGGCGACCGACTGCAGGTACAGCTGCGAGCCGCCCTCGCGCGACAACGTCAGCGCAAGCTGGCTGCCGTCGGGCGACCACGCCGGCGCGCTGTTGCTGCCGCGGAAGTTCGCCAGCACGCGCCGGCGACCGCTGGCCACCTCCTGCACCCACACGACGGCCTTCTGAGTCTCGAACGACACGTAGGCCACCTGCTTGCCGTCGGGCGACCAGGCCGGCGAGATGATCGGCTCGGGGCTGGCCAGCGCCGTCTGAGCGGCCTCGCCATCGGCGTCTGCCACGTTCAACGTGAAACGCCCGTTGCCTTTGGTCACGTAGGCGATGCGCGTCGCAAACACGCCGGGCTCGCCGGTGAGCTGGCGGTAGACGGCGTCGGAGATGCGGTGCGCGGCCAGCCGCAGGTCACCGGCAACCACGGCCTGGCTCTGGCCGCCGAGGTCCTCGCCCTTGACGACGTCCCACAGCTTGTGCCGCACGTCGAAGCGGCCGTCGGCCAGGCGCGTCACCGAACCGAGCACCAGCGCGTCGACGGCACGACCGCGCCACTCGGCCATCACGGGGCGCGAGGTCTCGTCGAGCACGCCCGGGCCGTCGACGCCGCGGAACAGGCCGCTGCGCTCGAGGTTGGCACGCACGATGGCCGCGATGGGCTGACCGCCGGCGGCCTCGTCGCGAAAGCGCGTGACCGCGATCGGGATCTGCGTCGCACCGACGCCGCTGATCTCGACGCGAAACTGGGCCAGGGCCGGCATCGCCGTCGCGGCGCCCAAGGCCCCCAGCAGTTGTCGTCGCTGCCACATGGTGTCCACTGATCCGTCCGCACGAAATAGGTTCACTCAATCGGATCCGGTATTGGATTCGAAACGTATCGCGAACCGCACGGGCCAATCGGACCGTGACACCGCGCGCGAAGCCAACCATTGTAGGAAGGCACCGCCGCGATAATCCGCCGCGCACCCGCCGTCGAACCGCACCGAGGAGACCCGCATGACACCGCCGATCAGCCGCTACCCGGTGCCCGCGCTGCAGGACCTGCCCGACGACATCCGCGCGCGCATCCTCGAGGTGCAGGACAAGGCCGGCTTCGTGCCCAACGTGTTCCTCGCGCTGGCGCACCGCCCCGCCGAGTGGCGCGCGTTCTTCGCGTACCACGACGCGCTGATGCTCAAGGACAGCGGCTCGCTGACCAAGGGCGACCGCGAGATGATCGTCACCGCCACCAGCGCGGCCAACCACTGCCTGTACTGCGTCGTCGCGCACGGAGCGATCTTGCGCATCTACGAGAAGAAGCCGCTGGTGGCCGACCAGGTCGCGGTCAACCCCCGCAAGGCCGACATCACGCCGCGCCAGCGCGCGATGCTCGACTTCGCGCTCAAGGTGTGCCTGCGCTCGCACGAGGTCGACGACGCCGACTTCGCCGCGCTGCACGCGCACGGCTTCGACGACGAGGACGTGTGGGACATCGCGGCGATCACCGCGTTCTTCGGCCTGTCCAACCGCATGGCCAACGTCACCGCGATGCGTCCGAACGACGAGTTCTACCTGATGGGCCGCCTGCCCAAGCCGCCGAAGGACACGCCTGCCGACGCCCGCAAGGGCTGACGCCGCGAGCCACGAAGACGAAGGCCCGGCATCTCGCGATGCCAGGCCTCGAGGTCGAACGGTCGGGGGGCAGGATTCGAACTCGCGACCCCTCGCATTTCATTTTTGGACTGTGACCGTCCCGCACCGTTTCGGTGTGTCCCAGGGCGTCCAAGAATCGCTTTGAAATCCACCACTTGCAGCAACTCTTGGTCCGGCACCGCAAAGACGCACCGGCTCGCCGCCTTGGCGCTGAAGAAGTATGCCGAAGCCGGAACCTCGACCGCACCGCTGCATGACGGCGGCGGCCTGTGCCTGCGCAAGCGCGACGCCTCGCTGCACCCGGTCTTGCGCCTGACCGACCCCGGCCACGGGCGCGCAGCAGTGGCACCGCCTGCTCCCCGACGACCCGCTTGGCGTCTACCCGCTCTAGTCGCTGGCCGACGCCCGGGCCGAGGTGAAGCGGCTATGGACCACCCGATCGGACGACATCGACCCACGCGCCGAGTGCCGCCGTCGCATCGAGGCCGAGCAGCAGGCGCGCGACGAGGTTCGCCTCGCCGCCGAGCGCTGGCATCACTATGCGCAAGCTGTTTGATCGCTGGGCGGCCATCGACCTGGCCCCGCGGATCAGCACCGATGGTCGCCGGCTCGGCCGCAAGAACGGCGGCGCTCTGGCTCGCGCGCGATTCGAGCGTCGCGTCTTCCCGAAGATCGGAGACATGGTGGTCGAGGATGTCAAGCGCGGCAACGTCCTGGATCTGCCCATGACGACCAGGTCGGCATCGGTCTCGCCGGCATGCGCCGGCATCGCCTGCGTCACGTAGTCGTCCGGACTCGGATCGCCCTGAACGCGCTCCGTCAGCGTCGATGCTCGCGAACGCAGCATCGAATGCGTGCTGCTCACGCCTCGACGCCGACTATGCGCCTGGGCAGCGGCCAACGCGCTCGCGTCTCGCGGCGTGCTCGGGCCCAGGCGCATCCGTTCGACGGCGGCGGCCCGTTGAAGAAGTGGCAGCGCACCTCGCAGGGCGCGGGCACACTCGCGCGTGTCGGACCACGCGACCGACACGCGCCGGCCGGCGTTCGGCGGCGCCCCTTCGCGGGCGAAGCCCCGGTGCGGCACGAACAGCATCGGGCTGGCCGAGGACAGCAGCTTCTCGGGAAAGTCGGGCGCGTGACCGCTGGCCGACCCGACTCCGCCTTGCGCGATCACGATCAAGTCGGTGCATCGCGAACGCTGCGCAAGGCTCCCTTGGGGAAGAACTGCCGTTTTGGACGCGGTTCGATGCCGTGGTCGCGGTCATGCTCGATGTCCCATCGTTGCTTGGCGAGCACGAGGTCACCACAGCGGCTCGGCATCACGCGGCCGGTGCCGCGCGATCAGGCTCCAAGTCACGTGCATCAGCATGGACAGGCCGATGGCGACGACCGCGAAGCGGTCGGTCATGGGTGGCCGGGCGCCGGCCCGAGGCCCAGCTCGATCTGTTCCCCATCCCGCGCCACCGACACATTCCCGGCCAGGGCCGGATTCGTCTGCATCATCCACGCATCGAGGGCATGGCCGATGTGCGTCAGCCAGGCCCGGCGCGGGGCCACGCGGTCGATCGTGTCCAGCGCCATCGGCCAGTCGTTGTGGCCGCGCGGCGGCGCATCCTGGGGCGGGTGGCTGCAGTCGAGCGCCAGGCCGTCGGCTTGCCAGGCCTGCAGGAAGGTCTCGGTCTGGGATGGCAGACCCAGCGTGTCGGTGAGGTAGGCGAACCGCGCCCCGTCGTCGGCCTGCACGGCATAGCCGAAGGTCGGCTTGGAGTGCACCAGGGGCAAGGGCGTGAAGCGCAGGGTCCCGATGCGCTGCGGCTCGAACTTGGCCAGGCGCCGGAAGTCCAGCAGGCCCGGGTGCTTGTACAGGTCGGCGCAGCCGTCGGTGTCGGGCGGCGCGTGCACCGGAATCGGCGCACCACGGCCCCAGCGCAGGTGAAACAGGCCCTGCACGTGGTCGGGGTGGAAGTGCGTCAGCACGATGGCGTCGAGCGCGCCCGGCGCAAAGCGCTCGTGCAGGTCCGTCAGCCCGGCGTCGACCAGCACCCGGGTGCCCGCGTGCTCGATCAGGGCACTGCACGGTCGCCGCATCCGGCTCGGGTCGCGCGCGGCCCGTTCGCAGGCCACGCAGGGGCAGCCGTACAAAGGCACGCCGCCGGCCGCGCCGGTGCCCAGGAAGGTCACGCGCACAACGGCTGCCCGGCGTGCTGGCGCAGCAGCGCCACCAGCGCCTCGCCGGCGCGTTCCAGCGGTCCGTCGTTGGTGATCACGGGGCCTGTGCAGGACAACGGCGGGATCTGTTGAGCAGCAGCCTGCATGCGACGGTGCCGTTCCAGCCGCTGCTCGACCGACGCCGCGTCCTCGCGGCCCCGCGCCAGCAGGCGCTCGCGCAGCACCTTGGTAGGCACCTCGATGCGCACCGCCAGCAGTTCCGGGAAGCGCCGGCCGGCCTCGCCCAGGTACTCGCGCGAGCCGTTGACCACCACCGAGGCGCCCTTGGCCAGCCACTGGTTGATCTCGATGCCGATGCCATAGGCATGCCCGTGGCTGTGCCAGGCCAGCGCAAACAGCCGATTGCGCTGGCGACTGGCGAACTCGGCGGGGGTCAGCGCGACATGGTTCTCGCCACCGGCGTCGGCGGGCCGGGTGATGTAGCGGTGCGCGAACACCACGCCGGGGTCGTCGGCCAGCTTCTCGCGCGCATAGCGCAGCAGGCTGTCCTTGCCGCTGCCTGACGGGCCGACCACATAGATCAATCGTGCGGACATGGCGGTCTCCAGGCGTGCCAGCTCAGGCGTGGTCGAAGTGCGCGCTCAGCGCCGGGGCACCGTGCACCCATACGTACTCGGCCTGCGGCAGGCCGCCCAGCGCCTTCACCGCGATGAGGTCGGCGCGCAGGCCAGGGGCGATTCGACCGCGGTCGTGCAGCCCGGCCGCCCGTGCCGGGTTGGCGGTCACCAGCGCCACGGCCTCGTGCAGGCCGATGCCGGCCAGTTCGGGCAGGCGCAGCACCGAGGGCAGCAGCGCGGCGGGCGAGTAATCGCCGCACAGGCAGTCGGCCACGCCTTCGAGCACCGCGTCGAGCGCGCGCATCGAGCCCGACTGCGACTTGCCGCGCAGCACGTTGGGTGCGCCGAACAGCGTGGCCAGCCCCTGCGCCCGCGCGGCCCGCGCCGTGGCCAGGTTGACCGGGAACTCCGAGATCGCCGCACCGAAAGCCACGACGGCCTCGAGCTTCTGCGGCGAATCGTCGTCGTGGCTGGCCACCGCCACGCCGCGCTCGCGCGCCACCTGGGCCACCTGCGCGATGCGGCCGGCTGCGCCCAACGCCGCGGCCTGCTTGCGCGCCACGATGGCGTCGAGTTCCGCCTCGCTGGTCTTGTAGCTGCGGGCCAGGTAGCTGCGGAAGGCCGTCACGTCCTTGAACTGCCCCTGGCCCGGCGTGTGGTCCATGAAGCTGACCAGATGCGCCTGGCCCTGGCGCAACAGCTCCACCAGGTAGGGCGGCGCCGTCTCGTCGGTCACTTCGTAGCGGGCGTGCACGCGGTTGTCCACCAGCGCGTGCGGCTGCCACGCCATCACGGCACGGGCGATGTCGGCGGCGAAGGCGTTGTTGCGCACGCCGAGTTCGTGGTTGGCGAAGGACAGCGCGTGGAACACCGTCGTGATGCCGGCCGCGGCATTGCGCTTGTCGGCCTGCGCACACGCGAAGTCGAGCGGAAAGTGCACGCCCGGCCGCGGCTCGACCTCCTTCTCCAGCGCATCGCAATGCAGGTCGATCATGCCCGGCATCAGGATGCGGCCCGTCAGGTCGATCTCGCGCGCGAGCGCGGGTGCCGCGCTCGGGCAGATGGCCTCGATGCGCCCGTCGGCCACCAGCACGGCGGCATCGTCGAGCGTGGTGTCCGCCAGCACGACGCGCGCGTGGGTCAGGTACAGCATCGGGGCCGCGTGGCGGGTGATGGAGGAGGTGGTGGTGGATGTCGTCATGCCGCCTGCCTATGCGGTTGATCCGAACCGGCGCTGCCGCCCGGGAGCGACGGATGCGGCAGCACCCGCACCTCGCCATCGGCCAGCGCGCTCACGAGCGCCGGGTCGTGGAAGATCGCCAGCATCGCGGTGCCGGCGGCCTTGAGTTCGCGCAGCAGCGCGATCGCGCAGTCGCGGGAGACCGGGTCCAGGCTGGCCGTGGGCTCGTCCAGCAGCAGCAGGCGCACCGGACGGATCAGCCCGCGGGCCAGGTTGATGCGCTGCTGCTCGCCGCCGGAGAACGTGGCCGGCGCCACCGCCCACAGGTGCGAGGGCACGTTCAGCCGCCGCAGCAGCTCGGCCGCACGCTCGCGGGCCTGCGCCGGCGGCACGCCGGCATCGACCAGCGGCTGCGCCACCACGTCCAGCGCGCTCTTGCGCGGCAGGCAGTGCAGGAACTGCGTGACGCTGCCCAGCTCGGTGCGCCGCAGGGCCAGCATGTGCTGCTCGCTGGCCGTGGCCAGGTCGGTGAGCGCGCCGTCGGCCTCGCGCAGCCACAGGTGGCCGCCGGTGGGCAGGTAGGTGCGCCAGACGCACTTCAGCAGCGAGGACTTGCCGGCGCCCGACGGTCCGGTGATGGCCAGCAGCTGCCCGGGATGCAGCTCGAGGTCGACCTGGAAGGTCGATGGAATCCGCCGCGCCTGCTCGTGCAGGAAGAAATGCTTGTCGAGCTTGTCGGCCTTGAGGATCCAGGGGGGCATGGCGCGGTCCCTCACAGGGCCGAGGCCACCAGCTGCTGCGTGTACGCATGCTGGGGATCCTCGAGGATCTGGTCGGTCAGGCCGGACTCGACGACACGGCCCATCTTCATCACCAGCGTGCGCGAGGCCAGCATGCGGATCACGCCCAGGTCGTGGGTGACGGCGATCATCGACACGCCCAGCTGGTGCTGCAGCTCCAGGATCAGGTCGAGGATGCGCGCCTGCACCGACACGTCCAGGCCGGTCGTCACCTCGTCGAGGAACAGCAGCGGCGGGTCGGTGGCCAGTGCGCGGGCGATCTGCACCCGCTGCTGCATGCCGCCCGAGAAGCGCCCGGGCAGCTCGTCCATGCGCGTGGCCGGCACCTCGCAGCGCGACAGCAGCTGCATGGCGCGTTCGCGGATGCGCGCGTAGCGCATCTCGCCGCTCATCAGCAGCCGCTCGGCGATGTTGCCGCCGGCGCTGACCTGGAAGTTCAGGCCCAGGTGCGGGTTCTGGTAGACGATGCCGAAGCGCCGGTTGCGCAGGCGGCGGGCCTGCTGCGCGTTGAGCGCCAGCAGGTCGATCGCTGCGTCGGGCGCCTCGGGGTCGCGAAACCGCACGCTGCCGCGCGTCGGCGCGTCGTCGCCGTACAGCAGCCGCACCAGCGAGGACTTGCCGCTGCCCGATTCCCCCATCACGCCCAGCACCTCGCCGCGCATCAGGCTGAAGCTCACATCGGCGCAGGCGACCACGGTGCCGCAGTGCGGGCAGACGTTGGTGCCGGCCTCGGGGCCGGTGGAATCGATGCAGCGCGGGCAGCCGCTGCCGTGCAGCTTGGTCAGGCCGCTCACCTCCAGGATCGCATCGCGGCTCGCGTTCATGCCGCCTCCCGGGTGTCTTGCGCCGCCGACGCCGCGTTCAGGCGCTCCAGGCAGTAGTGGGCATCCGAGCACTGGTGCGTCCTGCGCCCGTCCTCGCCGATCAGCTCGTCCAGGAAGCTGTCGGTGGCGCCGCAGCGCGCGCAGGCGAAGCGCCGGCCGGTGGCCGGGTCGGTGAAGTCCTCGACGCGGAAGGCCACGTCGTCGAAGCTCAGCGGCACCGCGTCGGTGTGCGGCGGCACGGCGTAGATCTTCTTCTCGCGCCCGGCGCCGAACAGGTACAGGCACTCGGCCTGGTGCAGCTTGGGCACGTCCCAGCGCGGGATCGGGCTGGGGTCGATGACGTAGTGGCCGGCAATGCGCGTGGGGTAGCGGTGCGAGATCGTGATCTCGTCGAAGTGCACCATGTCCTCGTACAGCTTGACCCACAGCCGGGCGTAGTCGGCCTCGCCGTGCATGGTCTTGCGCCGCTCCTCCGATGGCTCGACCACCACCAGCGGGTCGGGGTACGGCACCTGCAGCACGAGGATCTGGTCGGCCCGCAGCGGCCGTTCGGGGATGCGGTGACGCGTCTGGATCAGCGTGGCTTCGCCCGCGTGCGTGGTGCTGCGCGTGCCGGGACAGGTCAGCTCGACGAACTGGCGCAGGTTGACCGCGTTGACCGACTCGTCGGCACCCTGGTCGATCACCTTCACGGTGTCGGCGGGACCGATCAGGGCCAGCGTCAGCTGCAGCCCGCCGGTGCCGAAGCCGCGTGCGATCGGCATCTCGCGCGAGGCATAGGGCACCTGGTAGCCGGGCAGGCACACCGCCTTGAGCATCGAGCGGCGCAGTTCCTTCTTGGCGCGGTCGTCCAGGAAGCCGAAGGCATACCCGGCGCTGCGGTGGGTGCTGCTCATGCCTGGCCTCCCGGCATCGGCTGCTCGGCGGGCACGGCCCGATGGGGCTGCCCTGTCTGCCTGGCCCGGGTCGCGCGCAGGCGGTCCATGTCGGACTGGAAGGTCACGTAGTGCGGCATCTTGTAGTGGGTGCAGAAGCCCATCGAGTCGACCCCGTCGATGTGCAGCAGCACGAACTCGGGGTCTTCGCTGGGGTTGTCGGGGGTGCCCGCCATGCCCTTCTGCAGCGAGCGGTCCAGGATGGCCATCGAGATCGCCTTGACCTCGTTGTGGCCGAAGCAGGCGCCGTAGCCGAGCGAGAACACCGGCTTCGCCCCGGGCTCCTCGGTCGGCGTGTACATGGCCACCACCTCGCACTCGGTGACCAGCACTTCGCCGGCCTCGACCGGCTCGCCGGTCAGCGGGTGCGGCAGCATCAGCGGCACGTAGCCCACGCGCAACTCGGCCACCGTCGGGTGCACGTCGCCGTAGCCACGCATGTTGGAGTAGGCGATGGCCAGCATCGAGCCCGTCTCGGCGCGGCTCATGGTGGCCAGGGCCGCACTGCGCGACACCGGGAACACCAGCGGGTCGCGGGTGATGTCGAAGGCCGGTGCCGCCGCGTCGGGCGGCGCCGGCAGCAGGCCCTCCGCGCGCAGGGCGTCCACCACCTTCGGGAAGCTGTCGGGCAGGTCCGGGCTCGGCAGGTCGTGCAGCCACTCGCGCGCCAGGGCCTGGAAGGCCTCGCGGCCCTCGGCCAGCTGCTCGAAGCGGAACAGCCGCTGCAGGTAGTCCGGCGTCGGGCCCAGCATCTGGCCGCCCGGGATCTCCTTGAAGGCCGAGGAGATGCGGCGCACCAGGCGCATGCCGCCGCCGTCGTGGGCGTCGGTCACCGCCAGGCGCGCCCGTGTCGAGCGGAAGGCCCGCAGGAAGAATGCCGCCTCCAGCGTGTCGCCCGCGGCCTGCTTCAGCGCCAGCGCCGCCAGGTCGGGGTCGTACAGCCCGCCTTCGCCGATGACGCGCCCGGTCAGGAAGTGAAGCTGGTCGCGCACGGCATCCACCGCCAGCGGCGCGCCGCCCCCCTGCGCGCGCAGGAACTCGAGCACGCGGGCGGCTTCGCGGATGGCGGTCTCACCGCCCTTGATGGCCACGTAGCCCATGCTCAGTGCTCCCCGGCCACGGTCGTGATCTCGATGCGCGTGGTGCGCGGCAGCGCCACCAGCGCGTCCGGCGCCGCCAGCACGAGGTCCACGCCCAGCGGGTAGGCCGCGACCCAGGCCGCGCGCCGCGCCAGCCAGTCGGGATGCAGCCCGCTCACGGCCACGGTGCGCGTGCCCGCCACGCCCGGGCCCTGCAGGTGCAGCACCACGTCGTCGTCCTGAGTCGCCTCCGATGGGCTGCTGCCCACGGCGTCCACGGTCAGCAGCAGCGTGGCGCCGCCTTCGGGTGACTCCAGCGTGCCCAGCGACGGCTCGAAGCCGGGCTCGGGCGGCCGGCGGCCATCGAGCAGAACGAAGCGTGCCTGCGTCGCAGGCGCCGTCGGTGCGAGCAGCAGACGCCGCAGGTCCGCACCCAGCACGCCCCCGGGATCGGCCAGGCTCACCGACTCGTCGAGCACCACCGACAGGAACATCAGCACCGCCCCTGGCGGTGTGGCCGGCACACGCGTGCCGGGCCGGGCGAAGCCGTCGAGCACGGCCCGAAAGGCCTGCTGCTGCGCCTCGGGCGTCCACCAATCGGCGGGCTTCATGCGGCGGCCTCCTCGTCTTCGTCGGCATCGGCCAGCAGCGCAAAGTCCACGCGCGTGCGCTGCAGCCCTGCCTGCCGGACGGTGCGGAGAGCCTCGCGGGCCTGCGCGCCGCGCGCCGCGAGGGCGTCCACCGCCTCGGCGCCGGGCCAGCGGTGGGCGAAGACGGCGTCCAGCACCGCCAGCGCCTGGGCCAGCTCGGCGTCGTCGGCCATCACCACGGCACCGCCCTCGGCGCGTTCGCCCCGGTGGTCGACCAGCGCGACGGCCGCGCGCGCCATCGGCGCCTCGCCCAGGAAGAAGGCTTGGTGCTGCACGGCGTCGCGCCACTGCATCAGCGCCAGGCCGGCTTCGGCCGGCTGCAGCGGTACGACCGTCAGGCCTTCGCTGAGCTGGGCGGCCGTGCTCAGCACGGCTTCGCGGCCGGCCGCCGACAGGCAGGCGACCAGGTGGCGCCGCTCGATCGTGGGTGCGGTCGAGGAGTGATGGGTCATGGCGTCCTCACATCAGCCGCGCGCGCAGGCGGGCCGAGAACTGGTCGAGCAGGAAGACGACGACGAAGATCGCGATCAGGATGGTCGCCACGTGGCCGTACTGGAACATCTCGAAGCGGCCCTTGAGCTCCTGGCCGATGCCGCCTGCGCCCACCAGGCCGATGACGGTGGCCATGCGCACGTTGCGGTCCAGGATGTACAGCGTGTAGGCGATGTACTGCGGCAGCACCTGCGGCAGCACGCCGTACCACAGCGTCTTGAGCTTGCCGGCGCCGATGGCCTCCAGCGCCTCCTGCGGCTTCTTGTCGGCGTTCTCGATGTCCTCGGCGTAGAACTTGCCCAGGAAACCGGCCGCGTGCAGCCCGAGCGCCAGCACGCCGGCGATCGGCCCGAAGCCGTAGGCCAGCACCAGGAACAGCGCCACGATCAGCTCGGGCACCGAGCGCAGCAGGCTGATGGTGCCGCGGGCCAGCGTGTAGGTGGCGCGGTTGGCGGTGTAGTTGCGCGCCGCGAAGTACGCCAGCGGCACCGACAGCAGCACCGACAGGATCGTGCCCCAGAGCGCGATCTCCAGCGTCTGCACCATCTTCACCGCCACCGTCCAGACGTAGCCCAGGGGCTTGATCAGGGTTTCGGTGCGCTCGACGGTGGCTTCGAGCTGCAGCGTCTGCGGGTTCAGCCGCTGCTCGGTGCGCTCCTGCATCTCGATGTAGGCCAAGGGCGGCAGGCGCTCCCGGTCGAGCCCGGGCAGGCGCGCCACGTCCTCCTGCTCGGCGATGACCGGCGGCCACATCGAGGTGCCCACCCGCGACAGGCCGCGCAAGACCTGCGATTCCTCGGTCAGGCCCACGAGCTTGCCGACGGCCTGCACGCTCATCGCCACCATGCGGTCCATCTCGGTGCGGTGCCCGGTCCATAGCAGCAGCGCCAGCAGCCCGATCAGGACCAGCAGGTGCTTCGCGCTGTACGGCGGGTCCAGGCGCCACTCGAGCTGCGTGCCCTTGGGCGGCACGGGGATCGGTTTGGCGAGCATGGGGTTCACTCCGCGGGGTTGCGCATCACGCCCACTCATGCCGCCAGCGGCTGGCGGCTTTGGGCATCGAGCGGCGGTGCGACCGTCGAGCCGCCGTGTTCGTCGGCCGGCAGATCGTCCCAGCGCGCCCCGGCATAGAGCTGCCGCACGCGCTCGTCGGTGAACTCGGCCGGCGTGCCGTCGAAGACGACGCGGCCGTCGCGCATGCCGACGATGCGGTCCCCGAACTCGCGCGCCAGGTCCACCTGGTGCAAGCTGCACAGCACGGTGGTGTTGCGTTCGCGGGCCGCTTCGCGAACCAGCGCCAGGATGTCACGCGAGATCTTCGGGTCGAGGCTGGCCACCGGTTCGTCGGCGAGCACGACCTCGGGGTCGAGCATGAACGCGCGCGCAATGCCCACGCGCTGCTGCTGGCCGCCGGAGAGTTCGCCGGCGCGGCGCCGCAGGTGCCGGGGGTCGAGCCCCACGCGCTCGAGCAGCGCACAGGCCTTGCGCCGGTGCTCGGGCGTGAACCATCCCAGCAGCGCGCGGCCGGTCGATACCACCGGCAGCAGACCGGCCAGCACGTTGCCGGCCACGCTCATGCGCAGCGTCAGGTTGAAGTGCTGGTGGATCATCGCCACGCGGCGGCGCAGGGCGCGCTCGGTGCCGGCGTTGAACTCGATGCCGTCGATCGTCAGCCGGCCCTCGGTGGGCCGCATCAAGCCGTTGACGGCGCGCAGCAGCGTGGACTTGCCGGCGCCCGAGGGGCCGAGCACGACGCAGAACTGGCCGCGCGGGACCCGCAGGTTGACGTCGGCCAAGGCCCGCGTGCCGTCGGGCCAGGTCTTGCCGAGTTGCTGGAATTCGATCATGGGGCGCTCCGCGTGGCGGGAGCAGCCGGCGCGAGCCTTCGCGCCGGTGGCTCGTGGAAGGAACGACCGCCACCGCCGGCGGTCGCACGGTGACGCGCGGCGTCGGTCAGCGCGCGCTGGCCTTCTTCATGATGTCGGTCTTCACCGTGTCGGTGACGAGATCGAACATCCTGCCGGCCGCCGCCATGTCGGCCTCGCTGACCTGGGCGGTGTAGCCGTCGACCCGGCCGCCGCCGTAGCCGCGGATCTGGTCCTTGCTGATGCCGGGCAGCTTGTCGACCCGGCTGAAGGCGTCGCGCAGCCGGGCCTTGACGCCGTCGCTCACGCGCGGGTGGATGGCCAGCGGCGGGTAGGGAATCGGCGCGCTCTTGACGACGATCCTGACCTTGCTCGGATCCAGGGCCTTGGTGTTGACGGCCCTTTCGAACGAGTCGAACGACGCGCCACCGGCATCGACCAGGCCCTCGGCCAGGGCCTTGAGCACGTTGGCATGGCTGCCGGCCAGGTTGATCGCGCCGGCCTGGCGGGCCGGGTCCACGCCGGCGGCGATCATCATCGCCACCGGCACGTTGAAGCTCGAGGTCGAGTTCACGTCGCCCAGCGCGATGCGCTTGCCCCGGAGGTCGGCGATGCCGTTGATGCCGGCGTCGGCGCGCGCGAAGATGCCCGAGTGGTACACCGACTCGCCGTTGCGCACGGCCAGCGCCAGCAGCTCCGCGCAGCCGCGGCCACGGGCCTGCAGGTAGGTGGCGGGCCCGAACCAGGCGATGTCGGCGGCGCCGTTGCACATGGCCTCGACCACGGCCGAGTAGCTCTGGCCGACCTTGATGTCGAAGGCCAGGCCGGTGGCCTGGCCGATGGCGCCGAAGATGGGCTGGAAGTCCTTCTTCGTGCCGTCTTCGGTGCCGCCGTCGGCGGGCACCAGGATCACGCGCAGCGGCTTGGCGGCACTGCCGTCGTGCTGCGCCTGGGCAAGCGCGCTGGTGGTGGCGGCGACGCCGGCCAGGCCGACGGCCAGGGCCAGCGCGGTGCGGAGGAAAGCTTTGCGATACATTGATGACGCTCCTGTAAGGTCGATGGAATCGGTCGGGAACTGGCAAGGTTCAAGGGGTGATGCGCAGTTGCATGCGGTCCGCGCGGAACCGGGTCAGGGCGTACTCGACCGGGGCTCCATCCCGGTCACGCACGTTGACGCTCTTGACGCGAAGCACGGGCATGTGGCCCGGCATCGCCAACAGGCTGGCGTCATCGCCTTGCGGGAGCGCCCCCGAGACCAGGCTCTCGGTGCGCTTCAGGCGCCAGCCATGCTGTGCTTCGATGAACTCGTGCAGTGACCCGCCGCTGTAGTCGTCGAGCACGCCCGGCAGCAGGGCCAGCGGCAGGTAGTGCGAGATGAGGCAGAACGGCGCGTCGTCCACACTGCGCAGCGTCTCGATCCAGGCCACCGGCTCGCCCTCGTCGAGCTGCAGGCGCTGGGCCACGCCGCCCTGGGCCGGGATGCGCAGCTTGCGCAGCACCGTGCTCTCGGTGACACGACCCTGGGCCTCGAGCGTCTCCGTGAAGCGGGTGCGCTGGCCGATGTCGTAGTCCAGCGGCTTGTGCAGCACGAAGCTGCCCAAGCCATGGCGACGCTCGACCCAGCCTTCGGCGATCAGCCCTTCGAGGGCCCGTCGCAGCGTGTGCCGGTTGACGCCGAAACGCTCGGCCAGCGCCGCCTCGGGCGGCAGCGCATCGCCCGGGCGATGCAGCGAGCGGATTTCGGCTTCCAACTGCCGCTGCACTTGTCGATAGACGGTCTCGCCGATGCCGCGTTGGATCACGCTCTCTCCAGATGTCTAGACATCTGGGGGTGAAGTCTCGGCAGGCTCCATGACAGGGATGTGTCGGCGGGATTAAACCTGCAGCCCGTCGCGCTACCCGATCGCGAGTCGATATGGGGTCGACGCCAAGAGACGGCGTCTATGCACGCACTGCCCCAGCCACCACTGCGTGGCGCGACAGCACGGCAAACGAGACCAGGAGCATCAGGGCACCGATGAAGCGCCGGTCGCCCGCGGGCCGTTCGGCGACAAAGGCTGTCGCGATGTCGCCTCGTGAGGATGAGCCGACGACGAACTCGGCCAGCATCAAGGGCGCGGCCATCAGGAGGAACGCGAGCGGGCAGACGACGATGAACGCTCCGCCGCCGTTCTCGCAGGCCACGAACGCGACACGCCAGATGTTGCCCAGCCGCGATCGCGCCGCCCATCGCAGCCAGGTTGAAGCCGGTCCGGATCCGCCAATGCTCGATTACGAATCCTCCGTTGCCGCCGGCATCGCCGGTACCCCGGCCGTGCGCCGCGCCAGCCTGTCCTTCACGACGGCAAGGTGTGTATTCTCGGCGGTGGCCGCGAACGAGAGGTTGAGGACGTTCACCCGGCGGTCCGCCGGAGCCGCCACCGTTGCTGGCGGCGGGTCAACGCGCCGTTTGTGCTGCGCCCAAGCCGGCTGGCCCGACGCGTTGCGAGCGCCGCTGCGCCTTCGACTCCGGAACGACTCTGCTGCGCCTTGCGGCGGACACCGACAACTCGCCGAAATGCACGCATGAACGACGAAGAAGCGACGGTTGAGACCTCTCCGGCAGCGTCGAGCCGCAGCGCGGCCGAGGCGCGGCTGCGCGCGCTCGTCGAGGAGACCCTGCGCGAGCTGCGCGCCGGGCAGCCGGATCTGCCGCCCATCACGCTGCACAGCGTGCTGGATCGCGACCTCGGCCTCGACAGCCTCGCACGCATGGAGATGCTGCTTCGCGTCGAACGCGCCTTCGGCGTCGACCTGCCGGAGGACACGTTGCAGCGCGCCGAGACAGTCGAGGACGTGCTGCAGGCGCTGCAACGCGCCGGCGCCAGCGCGGGGTGCGCCGCCCATGTCGCCGACCCTGCGCCTGCAGTCGAAGCGCCGCCGGCGCCGGGCGCGGCTGGACGTGAGAAGGCGGCAGACCGCGGCTCGCCGTCCGATGCCGACACCCTGCTCGACGTGCTCGCGTGGCACTGCCGCGAACATCCCCAGCAGGTGCAGCACGTCGTGCTGCACGACGACATCGAGCAACCGGTCACCTACCGGCAGCTGGCCGACTCGGCGGCCGCGATCGCGGCCGGCCTGCAGCAGCGCGGCGTCGTGCCGAGGCAGTGCATCGCCATCATGCTGCCGACCTCGCGCGAGTACTTCGGCGTCTACTTCGGCATCCTCATGGCGGGCGCGATTCCGGTGCCGATCTACCCGCCAGCGCGCGCATCGCAGATCGAGGATCATGTCCTGCGCCACGCCGCCATCCTGTCCAATGCCGGCGCCGTGGGCATGATCACCATGGACGAGGGCATGGGCGTGGCCCGCCTGCTGCGCGCGCAGGTGAGCGGCCTGCGTTGGGTTGCCACTGCGGCGCAGCTTGCCGATGCGGGACGTGTGCCCGAGCCGGTGGCATCGCGCGGCGACGACATCGCCTTCATCCAGTACACCTCGGGCAGCACCGGGCAGCCCAAGGGCGTGGCGCTCACGCACGCCAATCTGCTGGCCAACATCCGCGCGATGGCCGGTGCGGTGCAGGCCACTCCGCGCGACGTGTTCGTGAGCTGGCTGCCGCTGTACCACGACATGGGGCTCATCGGCGCCTGGCTGGGCAGCCTGTACGTCGGCTTCCCGCTGGTGGTGATGTCGCCGCTGGCGTTCCTGTCGCGGCCGCGGCGCTGGCTCGAGACGATCCACCGCTGGCGCGGCACGCTCTCTGCCGGGCCCAACTTCGCCTACGAGCTGTGCCTGAAGCGCATCGACGCGGAAGAACTGAAGGGCCTCGACCTGAGCTGCTGGCGTCTGGCGTTCAACGGCGCCGAAGCGGTGAGCCCGGACACGGTGCGGCGCTTCGCCGAGCGATTCGCTGCCTGCGGGCTGCGGCCCGAGGCGGTGGCGCCGGTGTACGGGCTGGCCGAGGCGGCCGTCGGGCTGCTGTTCCCGCCGCTCGGGCGCGTCGCGCCGATCGACACCATTGCCCGCGATGTCTTCGCCCGTGAGCAGCGCGCCGTGCCGGTGCTGCCCGACACCGCCGACGCGCTGCGCTTCGTCGGTTGCGGCCGGCCGCTGCCGGGCCACGAGGTGCGTGTCGTCGACGAGTCTGGCAACGTGCTCGGCGAGCGGCTCGAAGGCCGCCTCGAGTTCCGCGGCCCGTCGGCCACGCGCGGCTACTACCGCAACCCCGAGCAGACGGCCCGGCTGTTCCACGACGGCTGGCTCGACACCGGCGACCGCGCCTACACCGCCGACGGCGAGGTCTACATCACCGGCCGCGTCAAGGACATCGTGATCCGCGGCGGGCGCAACCTATACCCGCAGGAGATCGAAGAGGCGGTGGGCGCCGTCGAGGGCATCCGCAAGGGCTGCGTGGCCGTGTTCGGCAGCCCCGACGCCGCCACCGGCACCGAGCGGCTGGTCGTGCTCGCCGAGACGCGGGCGACCTCGAGCGCCGAGCGCGCCGCGCTCCACGAGGCGGTGACGCGCGCGGTGATGGCCGCCATCGGCGAACCGCCGGACGTGATCACGCTCGCGCCACCGCACTGCGTGCTCAAGACCTCCAGCGGCAAGGTGCGCCGCTCGGCGTGCCGCGAGCGCTGGGAGGCGGGACTCGCTGCCACGGCACCGGCCAGCGCGCGCGGACAGGTGCTGCGCCTGGTGGCGCGCGCCGCGCGGGTGCGGACGGCCAACGCCTGGACCATCGCGCACCGGCTGATCGCGGGGCTGCGCATCGCGCTGGCGTTCGCGCTGTTCGCACCGGCCACCTGGGCCTTGACGCTGGCCGCGCGTTCGCCGGCAGCGGCGTGGGCGCTCGGCCATCGCGCGGCGCGCGCCTGGCTTCGCAGTGCCGGGCTGCGCTTGGCGGTGCAGGGCCTGGAGCGGCTGCCGCCCGGCCCCTGCGTGCTGGTGAGCAACCACGCCAGCTACCTGGACGGGCTGATTCTCGTGGCCGCGCTGCCCCGGGCGTTCGCGTTCGTCGCCAAGCGCGAGCTCGAGACCCAGTTCGTCGCCGGCCGCTACCTGGAGCGTCTGGGTGCACTCTTCGTCGAGCGCTTCGAGGCCCGCCGCAGCGTCGCAGACGCCGAGCGCATGGCGCTCGCGGTGCGCGAGGGGCAGTCGCTGGCGGTGTTTCCCGAAGGTACCTTCGTCGCGGCCAGCGGCCTGCTGCCGTTCCACCTGGGTGCGTTCCTGGCCGCCGGCGCGGCCGGCGTGCCGGTGGTACCGGTGCTCATTCACGGTTCGCGCACGCTGTTGCCCGCGAAGGTCTGGTGGCCGCGGCCCGCCGCGCTGAGGGTCGAAGTCCTGGCGCCGCTCACCGCGGCGCCAGGGCTCGAACCCTTCGCTGCGGCGGTGCGCCTGCGCGAGGCTGCCCGGCAGGCGATCGGACAGCGCTTGTGCGAGCCGTGACGTCACGGGCCCAGCGCGGGGCCGAGGCCAGCGCGGTGTGCGTGCCGCGGTAGGCTTGCATGGACGGTGCCGACGAAGGGGATCGACAAGACGCCGTGGCGCAACGTCCTGGTCGCGACCGACTTCTCCGGGCATGCGGCTTCGGCGGTCGGACGGGCCATCCGGCTCGCGCGCGGCACTGGGCGCTCGATCGCGCGGCATGGATCGCGCCGCAGGCTTCGCTCCGGGCGCTGCGCGTGTGCGAGATGCCGTCCGCGACGCGCCTCGCGTTCACCGGGGTCGACCAGGACGTCATCGTGAGGAACCGGCGTACGGTCGAGCGCGAAACGGCGATTCGGCTCGCGGATTTCGTCGCCGGCACGCCAGGTGTCCCGGCAGTGACACCGGTCGTTCGGAGCGGCCCGGCCGCACGCGCGACTGCCCGGCACGCACTCGTGCGGCACTGCGATCTCGTCGTGGCGGGCAAACGCGGGGCGTTCGAGTTGGACGAGGTGCTGCTGGGAAGCGTCACCTTGCGACTGCTCGAACAACGCGACCGCGACCTGCTGCTGGCGCCGCCCGAGAGCGGCTGACGCCGACCCGCACGTGCGCCGCACGACCATACGCACCGCGGGGGCCGCGCGACCATTTGATGATCGTCAAGGGCGCCAGTTGCACATGACGCCAAACTGCTCCGAAAGTGGGGAGTTGGCCTTGCGCCGCCGATTTGACGAACCAGTGCCGGAGGTCTCTTGAACATCTTGCTCGCAGCAGACGGGAGCAAGTACACCAAGCGCATGCTTGCCTACGTGGCGGCCCATGACGAGTGGCTGGGTACCCTGCACCGCTACACCGTGCTGACCGTGGTGCCCGCCATGCACCCGCGCGCCGCCGCCGTGACGCCACGGGAGAAGGTCGCACGCTACTACGCAGATGCGCAGGAGGCCGTGCTCAAGCCCGTGCGGGCGTTCTGTGCCAAGCAGGGCTTGAACGCCGAGTTCGTCGGCGAGACCGGCGACGCCGCCGAGCAAATCACGGCCCACGCGCGCAAGCGCCGATGCGATCTGATCGTGATGGGATCGCACGGACGCAGCAACCTCACCAACCTGGTCATGGGTTCGGTGGCGACCAAGGTGCTGGCTTGCAGCAAGGTGCCTGTGCTGCTGGTGCGCTGACGGCGCCTCGGCGATTGCCCATGAACAACCCGCTCGCTGTCGATGGCAGCAAGTTCACCAGGAAGATGCTCGCCTACGTCGCGCGCCCGAACCGACTACCGGCAGGTCGTCGTCGCCACCGACTTCTCGGAAACCGCGGCGCAGGCGCCGCGGCTTGCCGCCGCGTGGTGACCGCCGGTGCGGCTGGGCGTGCTTCACGCCGAACTCCCGCCTGGTGAGGGCCTGACAAGCGTCGTGGCAGCAGGCGACTCCCGGCGAGCAGCCGCCGCCGACCAGTTGGAGCGCTTCGTCGCCGGAAGCGGCGTGGACCCCGCGGTGGTCGTGTCCATCCAGCGCCTGCTCGAGCACGGGCATTCGGCCAGCCTGCTGGCCGAGCGGGTGGGCCCCACCCCTGTGGACTCGGTCGTCCTCGGCTCGCAGGGGCGCAGCGGCGTCGCGCGTATGCTGCTGGGCAGCACCGCCGAACACCTGCTTCACGCACTGGACTGCGACACCCTCGTTGTTCGTCCCCGCTGAGGCGCTCTGCCGACAAGCTTTGCGGTTCCCCCGGTAAGCTGCCGGACCCACGCCGCATCGCGCGAGGCGTCACGCGGCGCTGGTGCTGTGCTGTCAGGCAGGTACGCAGCAACTTCGCGTGCGTGACTGCACGCCCTGCATGGTCTGGACTGAGGTGAACTCGACGTGACCTGGATGCTGACGCTCGGCACGCTGGCCGGCGGCCTCGGGCTGTTCCTGCTCGGCATGTCGATGATGACCGACGGCCTCAAGCTGGCTGCGGGGCCCGGCCTCGAGCGCATCCTCGTCGCGTCCACGCGGACACGCTGGCATGCCCTGGGCTCGGGCGTCTTGGTGACCGCGATCGTCCAATCATCGAGCGCCGTGACGGTAGCGGCGATCGGCTTCGTCAATGCGGGCCTGCTGGGCCTGGGCGGCGCGCTTTGGGTGCTGTTCGGGGCCAACGTCGGCACCACGATGACCGGTTGGATCGTGGCACTCGTCGGTCTGAAAGTGAAGGTGGAAGCCCTCGCGCTTCCTCTCATCGGGCTCGGGGTGGTGCTGCGACTCACCGGTGCGGCGCATCGACGCGGCGCGATCGGCAGCGCCTTGGCCGGCTTCGGGCTGCTGTTCCTGGGCATCGCGATGCTGCAGCAATCGTTCACGGGAGTGGCTGCCCAGGTCAAGCTGCCCGAGGGCGAGGGTGCCACCGCTGTGATCGCTCAACTGGCTGCCGGCACGCTGCTGACCGTCTTGATGCAGTCTTCGAGCGCATCGGTGGCCGTGGCGTTGACCGCCGCGCAGGGTGGGCTGCTCTCGCCCCACGGCGCGGCAGCCGTCGTGATCGGCGCCAACGTCGGTACCACCGCGACGGCCCTGCTGGCCGCCATCGGCGCCACGCCGAACGCCCGGCGGGCAGCGGCGGCCCACGTGCTGTTCAATGTATTGACCGGTGTGGTCGCGCTGCTGCTGCTGCCTTGGATGATCGGGGGCATCGACGCCTTGCGCGAGGGTCTCGGGCTGCCCGACGATCCGGCCGCCAAGCTGGCGTTGTTCCACACCACCTTCAATGTGCTCGGCGTGCTGCTGATGTGGCCGGCGGCGCCGGTCCTGACCCGCTGGCTGCAAGCGCGCTTCAGAACCCGCGAGGAGGACGAGGGGGCGCCCCGCCACCTCGACGACAACGTCCTCAGCGTGCCGACGCTGGCCGTGGAGGCGCTGGCTCGCGAGATCGATCGGCTGGGAGCCGTGGCCCGGCGCATGCTGCGCGGCGTGCTCGGTGCAGCGGCGTCCGACGCCGTGTCGGCCGACCAGGCGATCGCCGAGCGGCTCGACGCGACGGTGGAGGCATTCGTCGAGCGAATCAACCGTACGTCGATGTCCGCCGCCACCAGCACCCATCTCGCGAGAATTCTGCGGATTCACCGCTACCACGAGAGTGTGCTCGAACAGACGGTCTCCGCCGCCGCCTTGCGACGCGTCGCGCCGCCGCTCCCTGACAGCGGTGCCGCCTGTGCCCGCTTCGAACGCGCAGCCGTCCATGTGCTGGATCGGATTGACGAGCACGCCGTCGACGCGGTGGCGCTGGGACACATGGAAGACGACTATCAGGGCGCCAAGCAGACGCTGCTGGCAGCCGGCGCCGACGGCCGCATGGCGATGTCCGACATGGAGGAGACCCTGCGCCGGCTGAGCGCGTTGCGACGCGCCGTGCAGCAGGCCGCGAAGGCCGCGGCGACAGACCCGATCCCGGCGGATTCGATCCGACCTGCAGGATCGTAGGAGCGCGGGACCGGGCGTGTGTCGACCACGCGATCATCAACTTCACGGTTCAATCAAGAAGGTTCCTCGACATTGCCCTCCGGGCCGCAGCAGCCCAGAATCTCCTGCAATGCAGGCCATCGAACCGACGCAACCCGCGATGACATCCGCTGGAGTCGACCGACGACGTGCGCACGCATGTGCAGACGCGCTTGCACCTCGTTCTCTGGCATTTGGAGCATCGTCTGTCGCGCATGGGCGTCCGACTGGCGGACGTGAACGGCCCGCGTGGGGCGTGGACAAGTCGGTCCGGCTCAGGCTGCGTCTGCATGTCTTGCCTGACATCGTGATCGAGGACGCCGCCCCGGACTTTCGCGTGGCGGTCAGCAGGGCCGTCGAGCGCGCCAGCAAGGCGCTCGGACGCGGCGCCCGCCGCCATGGCGACCGCGCCGGCGTCCGATGGCATGGAAGCGAAACCGACGCCTGAGCCCGGCACGCAGGCCCGCGGTGCGCCGCAGGCCGGTCCGAAGTTGAACGGGAAGACTCTTCGATGACGCGAATCGCCCTCTTCCTCGCCACCAACCTCGCCATCCTGATCGTTCTTTCGGTCACGACGCGTCCGCTCGACGTCGAACCCGATCTTGATGCGCAGGGCCTCGATCTCGGCACGCTGCTGCTCTTCGCCGCGGCGATGGCCCTCGGCGGCTCGCTCTCTCGCCGGCACTGTCCAAGAGGACGGCCAAGAATTCCCTGGGCGTGCGCGTGATCGAGGCCCCTTTGAAAGCCACGGAGACAGGGCTGTTCGAGACCGTCCGCAGGTTCGCGCAGTCGTCCGGCATCGCCATGCCCGAAGTCGGCGTCCACGACGCCGCCGGCCCAACGCGTTCGCCACCGGCATGAGCCACAACAAGGCCTTGATCGCCGGTCGGCCGGCCTGCTGCGGCAGTTGCGTCGGGACGAAGTCCAAGCCGTGCTCGGCGATGACGGCGCGCATGTAGCCAACGGGGACATGGTCCCGCTGTCGTCGATCCAGGGCGTCGTCAACACCTTCGTCATGGTCTTGTCGCGCGTCATCGGCCACACGATCGACCGCGTGATCATCCGCAAGGGGCACGGCCCGGCCGACTTCGTCACACTGATCGCCTCCGGACTCGTGCCGGGAGTCCTCGCCTCGATCGTCGTCATGTGGTTTTCGCGCCGGCGCGAGCTTGGCGCCGACTGCGGCAGCGCGAGCCTGGCGAGCTGGCGGCCGTCGCCGCTGCCCGACAGGATGGCCGCCTTCGGCATCGCAGGTGGCGTACCGGTCGGCTGGAGATGGCTGTTCATGAGCCACCCGCCGATCGAAGAGCGCATCGCGGCGCTCGGACTCATCGCGCGGGAGGCGACTTGAGTTGCGCAGCGTGCCTGCTGCTGGTGCGCGGCGCCGCCGACCTGCCGCGCGCCTGCACGGAGGTACTCGAGTTGCTGTCGCTGCAACGCCGGAATCGGCCTGGGTGGCCCCACGAGCCCGTGCTCGGGATCTGGGTCGATCCGACCTGGACTTCGGACACCTTGCCGTACCTGCTGCAGTGCACCGGATCGGAGGACCGCGTGCCCGACTTTGCGGTCCGCGAGTCGGCAGGCGTCGATGGCCTCTGGACGCCTTGCCGGCTCGGGGATCCTGCAGGAGGCACTCCCGTGTCCCGCCGCGATCTGGTGACCTGGTTGTGGCGCCCATCGAGCCCCACGCGGTCGGGCAAAGTGTCGTGCTTCATCCCCGCTTACGACGATGACACGCCGCCGAGCGAGACCTCGACCGAGATGCAAGAACTCTCAAGGAAACGCCGGGCCGTCCCAGGTTTCCTTGACCCCCACGGGGGGCGGGCCGGGCCTGGCCAGGCCCTGGGGGCGCTCAGAAGCGTTCATGGCAGACTGCTTCGCCCGCCCCTGCTCCACGATCTGGACTGCGGTCGCTTGCTGAGCCCGCTGGCCCGGAGCCTGTCTACAATTTGCGCGTGAGCGCGCTCGATCCTGTCATCCTGTTCTTCCTGCTTGGACTGAGCGCCGGCTTGCTGCGCTCCGAACTGCGGCTGCCGCCCGCGGTGTACGAACTGGTCAGCATGCTGCTGCTGCTGGCCATCGGCCTGAAGGGTGGCGTCGAACTCGCGCAGCAGCCGTTCGCCTCGCTGGCCCCGCAGATCCTCGCCGTCGTCGCGATGGGTTCGGCCATGCCGTTGCTGGCTTTCCCGGTGCTGCGCTTCGTCGGCCGCTTCAAGCGGGCCGACGCCGCGTCGATCGCCGCCCATTACGGCTCGGTCAGCGTGGCGACCTACGCGGTGGCCGTGGCCTGGTTCGGCACCCGGGGCATCGACTTCGAGGCGCACATGCCGCTGCTGCTGGCGGTGATGGAGGTGCCGGCCATCGTCGTCGGCATCCTGCTCGCGCGCGGCTTCTCGCGCGAGATGCGTGTGGGCGCCGTGGCCCACGATGTGTTGCTTGGCAAGGGCATCGTGTTGATCCTCGGTGGCATTGCGATCGGCTGGATCGCCGGCCCGCAGGGGTTGGCCTCGGTCAAGCCGCTGTTCTTCGATCTGTTCAAGGGGATCCTGGCCCTGTTCCTGCTGGAGATGGGACTGATCACCGCGGCACAGCTGGCCGGCGTGCGCCGCTACGGCGTGTTCCTGGTGGCGTTCGGCATCGCCATGCCGCTGGTGTCTGCCCTCGTCGGCGCGACGCTCGGCTGGCTGCTCGGGCTGTCGGTGGGCGGCACCGCGATGCTCGCGACGCTGGCCGCCAGCGCCTCGTACATTGCCGTGCCGGCGGCGATGCGGATCTCGGTGCCCGAGGCGAATCCGGCGCTGTCGCTCGCCGCATCCTTGGGTGTCACCTTCCCGTTCAACGTATTGGTGGGCATCCCGCTCTATTACGCGCTCGCCCTTCGCATGCATGCCGTCCTTGGGGGATAGGTCGATGGACACGCACGAACGAAAGCTGCTGACCATCGTCTGCGAAACGGCGATCGAGACGGTCCTGCTGCGGGACCTCGAACGCCTGGGCGCACAGGGCTACACGGTGACCGACGCGCGCGGCAAGGGCCGACGCGGGGTACGCAGCTCGGAATGGGAAGCCGGCAGCAACATCCGGATCGAAGTGGTGTGCACAGGGGCCGTGGCCGAGGCCATCGCCAAGCACCTCAGGGATCACTACTACGACAACTACGGGATGATCCTGTTCGTCGCCGATGTGGCGGTGCTGCGGCAGGAGCGCTTCTGACGAGGTACACGAGAGTTGCCGGCCCTCGAACGACACATGTCCGACGCGACTCAGCACCGACCGGGCACGCCGCCCTGGCACGCTCTCGACGCATTCGACGCCGCGCGGCGGCTGGGCACCGCAACCGACCTCGGGCTGGAGGAGTCCGAGGCTGGCGCTCGCTTGCGGCACCACGGGGAGAACCGGCTCGCCGAGAAGCCGCCGCGCTCCGCCTGGTGGCTCTTCCTCGACCAGTTCAAGAGCATCCTGATCCTGGTCCTGATCGGTGCGGCGCTGCTGGCCGGCGCGATCGGGGATCTGAAGGATGCGGCGGTCATCCTGATCGTCGTCGTGTTCAACGCCGCCCTCGGCTTCTGGCAGGAACATCGCGCCGAAGCCACGCTGGCCGCGCTGAAGAAGATGCTGTCGCCGATGGCGCGCGTGCGCCGCGGCGCCCAGGTTCAGGAGATCGCCGCATCGGCGGTCGTGCCGGGCGATCTGGTCCTGCTGGAGGCCGGCGACCGCGTGCCGGCCGACGGGCGGCTCGTGGTCACCCACAACGTGGAAGTCGACGAGGCCGCGCTGACGGGCGAATCGCACCCGGTCGGCAAGGACGCGGCGGCCACGGTATCGGCCGAGGCAGCGCTCGCCGAGCGCATCAACATGGCCTTCATGAACACGGTGGTCACGCGCGGGCGAGCCGAACTGCTCGTCACCGGCACGGGCATGGCCACCGAGATGGGCCGCCTGTCCGGCATGCTGGCCGAAGCCAGCACGGGCCCGACGCCCCTCCAGGTGCAACTCGACGCCCTGGGCAAGCGGCTGGCCCTGATCGCCGCCGCCGTGATCGGCCTCATCTTCGTCCTGGGCCTGATGCGCGACGAACCGCTGTTGCAGATCGTGATGACCTCGATCGCGCTGGCGGTGGCGGCCATACCGGAGGGTCTTCCGGCCGTCGTGACGGTCACGCTGGCACTGGGCATGCACCGGATGGCGCAACACCGCGCCATCGTCAAGAAGCTCGCCGCCGTCGAGACACTGGGCTGCACCACCGTCATCTGCTCCGACAAGACCGGAACCCTGACGATGAACCAGATGACCGCGCGCGCGCTCTGGTTCCGCGGCCGCCGCCTGCGCGTGTCGGGCGAGGGCTACGGCGCCGCCGGCTCGATCGACACCGAAGACGGCGCACCGCTGCCCGGCCTGGCGCCTTTGCTGCACCCCGCCGCGCTCGCCAACGACAGCCGCGTCCGCGACGGACAGCTGATCGGCGACCCCACCGAGGGTGCGCTGCTGGCGCTGGCCCTCAAGGGCGGCGTGGCGGCCGAGGCGCTGGCCGCGCGGCACCCGCGCATCGCCGAGATCCCGTTCGACTCGGCCCACAAGTTCCAGGCCACGTTCCACCACGACGGCGACACGGTGCGCATGTACGTCAAGGGTGCGCCGGACGTGCTGCTGGGCCGGGCCACGTCCTGGCTCGGCCCACACGGCGAGCAGCCGCTGGACGAGCCCGCGCGCAGCGGCCTGGAAGCCGAGAACGCAGCGCTCGCCGGCCACGCGCTGCGCGTGCTGGCGGTCGCCGAGAAGTCGATCCCGGCGTCCACCTTCGACCCGGCCGGCGACCTGATGGCGCATGCCCGCGAGATCACCGTCACGGGCCTGATCGGCATCATCGACCCGCCCCGGCCCGAGGCGCGCGAGGCCATCGCGCTGTGCGGGCGCGCCGGCATCGCAGTCAAGATGATCACCGGTGACCACAGGATCACCGCCGCAGCCATCGCACGCGAGCTGGGGCTCGACGGCGAGGTGGTCGAGGGTCGCGAACTCACCGCCATGAGCCCGCAGGACCTGTCGGCGCGCATCGACCGCATCGCCGTGTTCGCCCGCGTCGCGCCCGAGCACAAGGTCCGGATCGTGCAATCGCTCAGGGCCGCCGGGCATGTCACCGCCATGACCGGTGACGGCGTCAACGACGCCCCGGCGCTGAAGAACGCCGACATCGGCGTGGCGATGGGCATCACCGGCACCGAAGTGACCAAGGAAGCGGCCACGATGGTGCTGACCGACGACAACTTCGCCACCATCGTGAATGCAGTGCGGGAGGGGCGCGCGATCTACGACAATATCGTCAAGTTCGTCCGCTTCCAACTGTCGACCAACATGGGCGCGATCCAGGCGGTGCTCGGCGCCAGCCTGCTGGGCTGGCCCGCACCGTTCACCCCGATCCAGATCCTGTGGGTCAACATCATCATGGACGGCCCGCCGGCGATGAGCCTGGGGGTCGAGCCGGCGCGGCCGGGCGTGATGGAGGACCCGCCACGCCGACCCGACGCGCGCATCCTCACGCCGGCCCGCTTCGGCCGGCTGCTGCTGTACGGCATCACCATGGCGGCCGGCACGCTCGGCCTGTACCACTGGGCCCGACCCGAAGGCGAGGCTCGCGCGCTGACGCTGGCCTTCACCGTCTTCGTCCTGTTCCAGATCTTCAACGTGTTCAACGCGCGCGCCGAGCACGGCTCGGCGTTCAACCCCAACACCTTGCGCAACGGTTGGCTCTGGCTGTCGCTGGCGGGCGTGCTTTCGCTGCAGGCGCTGGTCGTGCACTGGGCGCCGGCGCAGGACGTCTTCTCGACCACCGATCTGACCCTGTTTGACTGGGCTGTCGCTGCCGCCGTGGCCTCCTGCGTCCTGCTGCTGGATGAAGCCCGCAAACTGGCGATGAGATGGGCCGGCAACAACGGCGGCAGCCCAGCGGCCCGGGGTTGACGGCCGTGCCTACGATCGTCCGCACCCACAGTCGCGGTCGCGACCCCGCCGGCGGGCAGCGCCCCCGACCGCCACTCCTGGCGTGAAACTCCGCACCACACCATGCCCGCTTATCGCTCCCGCACCAGCACCCACGGCCGCCAGATGGCGGGCGCCCGCGCCCTGTGGCGCGCCACCGGCATGACCGACGCCGACTTCGGCAAGCCGATCGTCGCCATCGCCAACTCGTTCACCCAGTTCGTGCCGGGTCACGTGCACCTGAAGGATCTCGGCCAGCTCGTGGCCGGCGCGGTGTCCGAGGCCGGCGGCGTGGCGCGCGAGTTCAACACGATCGCCGTCGACGACGGCATCGCCATGGGCCACGCCGGCATGCTGTATTCGCTGCCGTCGCGCGAGCTGATCGCCGACTCGGTGGAGTACATGGTCAACGCGCACTGCGCCGACGCGCTGGTGTGCATCTCCAACTGCGACAAGATCACGCCGGGCATGCTGATGGCGGCGCTGCGCCTGAACATTCCGACGGTGTTCGTCTCCGGCGGGCCGATGGAGGCCGGCCGTGCGCAGTTGCCGGGCGGCGTCGTCAAGCTCGACCTGGTGGACGCGATCGTCAAAGCCGCCGACCCCCGCGTCGGCGACGAGGAGCTCGAGCGCATCGAGCGCTCGGCCTGCCCGACCTGCGGCTCCTGCTCGGGCATGTTCACCGCCAACTCGATGAACTGTCTGACCGAGGCGCTGGGACTGTCGCTGCCCGGCAACGGCACGCTGCTGGCCACGCATGCCGACCGCCGCGGCTTGTTCCTGCGCGCCGGCGCGCTGATCGTGGCCTTGGCACGGCGCTTCTACGAAGGCGACGACGCCACGGCGCTGCCGCGCACCATTGCCTCGTTCTCGGCGTTCGAGAACGCCATCAGCCTGGACATCGCGATGGGCGGCTCGACCAACACGGTGCTGCACCTGCTGGCTGCGGCGCGCGAGGCGCAGGTCGGATTCACCATGGCCGACATCGACCGCCTGTCGCGCCGCGTGCCCACGCTATGCAAGGTGGCGCCGGCGACCTCCCGCTACCACATCGAGGACGTGCACCGCGCCGGCGGCGTGTTCGGCATCCTCGGCGAACTGGACCGCGCCGGGCTCATCCGGCGAGGCTGCCCCACCGTGCACAGCGCCACCCTGGGCGAAGCGCTCGAGTGCTGGGATGTCGCGCGCACCGCCGACGCCGAGGTGCGGCGGCTGTTCCTCGCCGCGCCCGGCGGGGTCGCGACGCAACAGGCCTTCTCCCAGGAGCGGCGCCACGCGGCCCTGGACATCGACCGCGCCGAAGGCTGCATCCGCGACGCGGCCCATGCCTATTCGCGTGACGGCGGCCTGGCCGTGCTGTACGGCAACCTCGCCGAGGACGGCTGCATCGTGAAGACCGCCGGCGTGGACGAGAGCATGTTCGAGACTCAGCAGCTGCGCTACACCACCAGCGTGCCGACCTCGACGATCCGCACCTTCCGCGGGCCGGCGCGCGTCTTCGAGAGCCAGGACGCCGCGGTCGAGGCCATCCTCGGCGACGTCGTGCAGCCCGGCGACGTGGTCGTCATCCGCTACGAGGGCCCGCGTGGCGGGCCCGGCATGCAGGAGATGCTGTACCCGACCTCCTACCTGAAGTCCAAGGGCCTGGGTGCCGCCTGCGCCCTCGTCACCGACGGGCGATTTTCCGGCGGCACTTCGGGACTGTCGATCGGCCATGTCTCGCCGGAGGCCGCCGCAGGCGGCACCATCGGCCTGGTCGAGGACGGCGACGTGATCGAGATCGACATCAGCGCCCGCCACATCCACCTCGGCGTTGACCAACAGGTGCTCGGGCGACGCCGCGCGGCGATGCAGGCACGCGGCCCGCAGGCCTGGCGGCCGCGCGAGCGCCAGCGCCAGGTGTCGCCGGCGCTGCGCGCCTATGCGGCCATGGCGACCTCCGCCGCATTCGGTGCGGTGCGCGACGTGACGAGCGTCGAGGGCGGCAGTGGCGCCCACGCCAACGCTACGCCGCAACGTCCCTGAGCGCGCAGGGCCGCCCCAAGGGTCGGGCGATCGCGGCCCGGCAAGCTGCTGCGGCGACCGCAACCGTCGAGCCGCGCTGGTCCGCAACGAGGAGACAGGCGCGGACTCACCCGGCCGTGCCGGGGCGAGCGCGCCTTCGCCACAGCACTGCGCTCCCCGGCGATCGCAGTCAATCGAACAGACGGCCTCCCAGTCGGTTGCCAGCACCCTGCAGCGGTCCGAGCGGATTGACTTGCCGCTCGATCCGGTCGATGCGCGCCTCGCCGGAAAAGTTGCGGAAGAGGACCACGTCGCCTCGCATCACGACCAGCCCGTCGAAGCGCCAACCCGTCACGATGGTCGTGCGCTTGAAGTTCAGCAGGTCCAGCCAGAACGACCCTTCCCGCCGCCGCGCCTGTTCACCCAGATGGAACATGTACGCCCGGCAGTCGCTGCGCGCTGCGATGCACTCGCGCACCCCGGGGTCCAGCGCATCGAGCGGTACGCCAGGGTGCGGCGCCAGTCGCGCCACGACGTCGGGGTAGGGGATCACAGTGACGTTCTTGCCGGCGTAGGGATCGAATCCGAGTCGTTGCATGTCTCCCAGCGTGGTTCGGGATGGCTCGATCTGTTCGATCGCCTTGCGGGCGGCTTCGAAAGTGGCGAAGGCCGACGGTTGGTCACTGCCGCCTCGTGGCAGGAGTGCCGCGCAGCCCGCGAGCCCCAGGCCGAGGCACGCCATCGCCGACCGCACCACGATGCCTGCGGCACTCCCGGTATCACGAACTCTCGTCATCATTTGGGTATGCAGTGGGGACGGGTCAAGGATGCCTCAAATGCGGAACTGCACAAGCCGTTGGTTCGCGTCGCGGATCGATCGTTCTTGGCCCCCGAAGCCCGTGAGCACCATGGAGCTTCCCGACGGTACGTTGCCGACGCCCCCTGCCAACGCTCGGGGCCATGGAGGTTCTCCTCTCTGTCGACGGCAACTCCTGCACCAAGCGCATGCGGGCCTACCTTGCAGCGCATGGCGAGTGACTCGGCCAGATTCAGTGTTGACACTTGCGGCACTTCGCAACCCGCGCAGGTGGGGCGCTGCTGGCCAGCGTGGCCGTCTCGTTGTCTCGCGGGGAGTTCGGCGTGCCGGAATTGCTGATCACGCTGTTCCTGTTCGTCACCGCGCAAGTGTCGGCCAACCTGCTGGCCAAGGCGGCGACGCATCTGAGGGTGCCGTCGAAGGCGGGCGATCCGCCGCAAAGCCCGCAGCGGTGAAGGGCGGCGGCTGGCGCGCCCGACTTCCCAGGGCCCGAAACGCTGCGCGAGACCGCTGACCCTTGGCGGCGAGGTCCTCGCCCACGCGCGTCAGCCGGTGTCGCGTGGCCCCTCGTCGTCGCTTCCGGTGGCCCACTCGCGCCACAGCGCGAGCAGGATCGCGAGGGTGACCGGACCCACGAACAGACCGATCAGGCCGAACGCCGCCAAGCCGCCGAGCACGCCGAAGAGCACCAGCAGGAACGGGATCTTCGCCACGCCGCTGATGACCCAGGGTCGGACGAGGTTGTCGATCCAACTCACCGCGAGCGCGCCCCACAGGAGCAGGCCGATGCCGGCGGCCGTCTCGCCGCGGGCGAGCAGCCACACCCCGATCGAACCCCAGATCACCGGCGCACCGAAAGGAATCAGCGCCACCAGCGCGGTCGTCGCACCCCAGAAGACCGGCGCGGCGACACCCGCTGCCCAGTAGCCCAGCCCGGCCAGCGCGCCTTGCAAGCCCGCTGCCAGCAGCAGGCCGTAGACGACCGCCCGCGTGGTGCTGCCGACCGCGTCGACGTAGCCGTCCACGCGCATGCCGAGCAGGCCGTGAAGGACGCGTCTCACTTCGGCGAGCAGGCGGTCACCGTCGCGGTAGAGGAAGAACGCGGTCAGCAGCGCGACACCGAAACGCAAGGCATTGAGTCCGAGGTCGCCGAGCAGGCGCACGATCTGCGCACCGAACCGTTCACCCCATTGCTCGCCCCACTCGGCCAACTGGCGCGCCCACGCGGCCCGGTCGCTGCCCAGTGCCGCCAGCCGCTCCTGCAGCCACGGGCCAAGCCAGGGGATGCGGGCGATCGGCTCGGGCAATTCGACGCCGTCGCGCAGCAGGGCAGCGGCCTCGCGCAGGGCTCCCACGCCCTCGCGTTGCAGCAGCACGGCGAGCCACACCAGCGTCGAGCCGAGGACCAGCGCCAGCAGCAGCGTCATGGCCAGCGCGCACCAGAGGCGGCGCCGCTCACCGAAGCGCGCGAGCAGCCGCCGATGCAGCGGCCAGGAGATGTAGACCAGGATCGCCGCCCAGGCCACCGCGGTCAGGAAAGGCTGCACGATCACGAAGCCGACGAGCAACAGGACGGCGAGCAGCGCAGACACGATGCCACGGCGCAGCCAGGCGGGGGTGGTGGTATCCATCATCGCCGGCGGGAAATGTGCGCCGCCTCAGCGTGCGGGGGGTCCGGGTCTGTGCCCTGAATGTCTGACGAACGCACCGAAGCGAGAGGTGCCGCGGCCATCGCGCGAAGAGAAGCGCGGCGCGGTCCGGTCGCCGTCGGCATGCGTCAATTCCCGAGCGCCGATGCGGATGCCGCAGGCGCGGACGCCGGCCGCGCCGGCAGCGGCCGATCGGTCCCAGGCTGGCGCTGCGCTCGCTCGGGCAGCTGTGCGAACAGCAGCCCGGTCGTCAGCGCCAATGCCGGGCGCATCGGAACGCCGGCGTCGCGCAGCCGAGAGGCGACCCATGCGTTGCAGGTCCTGAAGAGGTGGAAGCGTTCGACCGAGGCGTAGAAGCGACCTTGGCCGTAGAGCGACGGCCCGAACGCGATCGGACGGCCTTCGCGGTCGTGTTCGTGGCTCGCCGCGATCGCGGCCACGAGGCGCTCGGCCCCGTCGCGCGGGACGTCGATGGCGGCCACCCGCGAGCCGGGGAACTGCACCGTCGGCGGACCCTTCAGGGCGACCACGTGCAGCACGCCGGGGCTCGGCCAGAAGAGTGCGCGCAAGCCGGCCCACAGGTCGGGATCGGACGCCTGATAGTAGTCACGATGCCCCCAGCCGACCTCGAAGCGATCGGCGTCGGGGAAATCGCGTCTTGCGGGCCACGCGGTGGCATCGACCAGGTGGGCCGGTATGACGACGCCGCTGTGCCATCCGTGTGAGACGACGTGGAGCGTGACGGTGTCCGCCGGGGAACTGCCGGCGCCGGCGCTGGAGATGCCGGGGCTGAGGGCCACCACCCCGCAGACCGCCAGCGCGCACAGTGTGGAGCCAGCGCATTTCGCCGTGCGCGTTGCGACGCCTGCGATGCCAGGCTGGGCATGGTGGCGCACGGTGCGAAGGGTGGGGACGAGCAAGATCACACGGAGATTCTGGGCCGCTGCCGCGCCGGCGCGGCGCGTCGGCTCGCGCTTGTTGACGAATGTCAAAGGGCGATCCTCTGCTGCGCCGACGATGGAACTTCGTCGCGCCGAATGCCTCATGTCTTGCTCCTCGACCCTTGGCGCGCCGGCGCGCCGACCCGGGTTTTGGATGTCGGAGCCGGTCGTGCCGACCGCTGAATGACCAGCGATGCAACGCCCGCCGTTGACGCCGAAAGTCACTCGCACGCTGCGTCGGCCCGACGGGGCGACGATGGCCTACCGGGCGGCGCCGGCGCTCGGGCGTGTGCGCACCGCGGCGATCGTGCCGTTGCACGGTCTGACCAGAAACCTGACGCGCTGGTCCGGGTTCGTCGAGAGCAGCGCGCCGCGCAGTTGCCACGACCCGATCTGCATCGACCTCGCGGGCGCGGTGGCTCGGACGCCGGCTCGCCGCTCGGCCTCGAGGCCTGGGCCGACGACGTGGCAGCCCTGCTGGATCAGGAGCGCGACGAACGGCCCATCCTCGTCGGCCACCGCCTGGGCGCACAGCTGGCGGTGCACTGCGCGCACCGCCACGGGCGCCGCGCCGCCGCGCTGGCCTTGATCGACCCGGTGTTCCGCGGTGCGCTGCGCGGACGCTGGCGCCTGTTGGCAGCCTGTGCGCCGGCGCCGAGCGCGGCGGCATCGGCGGTGCGCGCGCTGAATGCGCCGGGCCTGCGCCGGCACGAACTGGGCCATTGGACCTGCGCACGCTCGCCGCGCTGGCCCGGCAGGCGCTGCACCAGTCGGCCGAAGCCGAAGCGGCTTTCGTTCGCCACTGCAGGTCGGCGCGCGCCGACCTGCGCCACACGCGCACCGCCACCTACCTGCAGGATCTCGCCGAGATGTTCCGTGCGCCGCCGGACGCGGCGACGCCGTCGCTGCCGGTGCTGGCTCTGCTGTCCGAAGGCGCGACCTTCGCCGACCGCGACACCATGCGGCGCCCGCTCGGGCAACCGCCGGACGTGAGCGTGATCAGCATCGCCCGCCGCCACTGGCCGCTGACCGAGCGGCCCGAGGAGGTTCGTGCGGCGATCGAGCGGTGGGTGGAGCGGCTGGCGCCCGCCCACGTGCCCGCCGGCCTGCAGCCGGTCACGCGGGAGGTCGCGCCGTGACGAAGCTCGCCTGGGTGCTCGTGCCGCTGGCCCTCGCGGCGTTGTGGGCGGCGTGGCTGGCCTGGCAGGGGCGTCTGCCGTCCCGGCCGGTGCTGAATGCCTGGTCCAGCCTGCTGCTGGTCTATGTCGGTGCGACCGCGGCGCTGGGGATCTTCTGGGTCGCCAACCAGCACCTGCCGGTCTTCGACTGGCACTACCTGTTCGGGTATGCGACGCTGTTGCTGCTGGCCTTGCACCTGGCCGTCAATGCACGCCAGTGGTGGGCCCATCTGCGTGTGCGGCGCGCTGCGCCGCCGCTGGCCGAGCGCAGGCGCTCCCTGACCGGTGTGCTCACCTTCGCCGGCTTGGCGTCGGCCACCGGCGTCGCCTACTGGATCGGCCTGCGTCACGGCCGCAGCGTGCTGCGCGTCGCCCACGACGGCGCCGCGGGGCAAGGCGTCGGCTGGTCCGTGATCGAGGCGTTCCATCGCCACTCGTCGCACTCGCGCGCCGGCCTGCTCCAGCGCGCGCCGAGCGCACGATGGGCCCCGCCGCCGCCGTTCAAGAGCCAATTCGATCGTCCGTTGCACGCGCTGCCCGCGCCCTGGCGCGCTGCGCCCCATTCGGGGCCCTCGCTCGACGTGCACGCGCTGGCGACACTGCTGTGGCATGCCGCGGGCATCACGGCGAGCCGGGGCGGCCTGGCCCTGCGCGCGGCGCCTTCCTCGGGAGCGCTGTTCGCCACCGAGCTGTACGTGGCGGCACGTCGCATCGGCGACCTGCCGGCCGGGCTGTGGCACTACGAGGTGCAGCAAGGCGGCCTGTCGAGGTTGAACGATGCGTCGGCGTCGTGGTTCGACGCGCAGCTGCCGCCGGACGCAGCGGGCGCCATCGTCGCCACCGCGGTGTTCCGGCGCAGCGGCCACAAGCATGGCGACCGTACTTACCGCTACGTGCTGGCCGACCTCAGGCACTTGCTGGAGAACCTGCGCGCCAGCGCCGAGGCCCTCGGGCTGCCGCTGCGCTTTGCCGGCGCTTTCGACGAGGCGCAACTCGCCCAGGCGCTGCGCATCGACGAGACCGAGGAGGGCGTGCTGGCCCTGGTGGCGCTGGACGAGCCGGGATCGGCGCGGACTGACGCCGCCACCGCCGCCGCGACCGCCTCCGCAAGCACACCGTCCCGGACCTGGTCGCCGGGCGTGCCGACGTCGACCTCGGCCGCGAAGGCGCAGGACCTGACGCACGCGGTGCACCGGGCCACGTCGCTGCGCTCGGCACCGGCGGCTGCGGCCAGCGCGCCGACTCTCGCCGAACCGATGCCGCGCGGCGCCCTGCTTGAACTGCACCGCGCCGCGTCCGCCGCCTACGACCCGCTGCCCGTCATCGCCGCACGCCGCTCGGTGCGACGCTATCGCGGCCAGCCCGTCCCCTTGCAGGTGCTGTCGGAACTGCTGGCCGCCGCAAGGCGCCCGGGGCCGGTGCTGTCCGGCGCGATCGGCGTGCACCTCGTCTCGCATGCCGTCGACGGTCTTGCCGAGGCGGCATGGCGCTACGACGCGGATCGCCACGCGCTGCGCGCGAGCACGACGGCGGCGCCGATGCGCAGGGCGCGCACGCGCGCTGCGGCCCTCGATCAGGAGGCGGCCGGCGACGCCACCATCGTATTCGTGCTGACGCTTGCGCTCGCCGCGCAGGGTGACGATCCGGCCGGCGTTGCGCGGGCCTATCGACACGCCTTTCTCGAGGCCGGCACGCTGGGCGAGCGGCTGTACCTGCAGGCCGGCGCGCTCGGCCTGGGCGTGTGTGCCGTCGGCGCGTTCTACGACGGCGAGGCGGCCGCGCTGATCGGCGTCGACCCCGCGCGGGAGTGGCCGCTCCACTTCGTCACGGTCGGGTGGCCGGCCTGACATCCGTCGCTTGCGGCTGTTGGACACGAGGCCGAGTACACCGCTGAGGTGGACAACCTGAGTCTTGGGCTCGGTGACAACGCAGATCCTCGCCAGGCGCAGGCCAACGGTGCTGATTGGTCGTGCGCAATGGCGCGACGGTCGCGAAAGCAGCGAACAAGCCCGAACGCATGCGGATGCCGCGCGCCGGGGTCCTCGTTTGTCGACGAGTCTCGGATTCAGCGCCGCGAGCGCCGTTCAGGTGCTGCCGAGCGCCGGTCGGCGCCTGGGCGCTGGCACAGGTACAGCCCCGCCGCCGCGAGCATGCCGGCAGCGACGAAGGCCGGCGCGTGACTTGCCGAGAGCTCGTAGAGTCTGGAGGCGGCCAGGGGCGCCGCGCGGCGACCCCGAACGCACTGAACCCGAGGCCACAGTTGCCGCCCAGATGCTTGACGCCGAACGCCTGCGACGTCAACACCGGAAACAGCCCCAGCGAGACCGCAGAGCCCCAGCCGAGCAGGGCGCAGGCAACGTACAGCGTCGCCGCCGACGTGGCGACGATCGGGAACGTCATCGGCACCAGGCCCTGAACGGCGTAGGTCGTGACCATCACGGGCAACACGCCGTCGCGGTCGGCTAGTGGCCGCCGAGCGGGCGGCCGAAGCCGTTGAACACCGCGAAGACCGAGAGG
>JBBION010000003.1:0-9289 GCA_037443345.1 Rubrivivax sp.
GCCGGTGCGCGCGGCCAGGTCGCCAGCACGCCGCCGGCCAGCGCCAGCGCGAACGCCGCCACGTGGCCGGCGCCGAACGGTTCGCCGAGCACGGCGACGCCGACCAGCGCCGCGCTGACCGGCAGCCACACCGTGAACACGCCGGCGCGCGAGGCCGGCACCTCGCGCAGGCCACGCATCCAAAGCCACACCGTGACCATGCTCGCGGCCAGCGCGTAGAACACGAGCAGCCCCCAGGTCGGCGCGGCGACGGCCGCGAAGTCGAACGACAGCGCCTGCCACAGGCCCAGCGGCGTGACGAGCGCGAGCCCCCACAGGTTGATCAGCGCGCTGATGCGCCGCGGCGACACCCGCCCGGTCAGCCGCTTGCCGATCACGACGTACGCCGCCTCGCAGAACACCGCCGCCAGCAGCAGCGCGTAGCCCCACCACGGCGCGGCGGCGGCACCACCGTGGCTGCCGCTCTTGACGACGGCCAGCAGCGCGATGCCGGCCACGGCGCAGCCGATGCCGGCGGCCACGCGCGGCGTCAGGCGCTCGCCCAGCAGCACGCGTGACAGCAGCGCGACGGCCGCCGGGATCGCCGCCATCACGACGCCGGCGGCCAGCGCCGAGGTGTGCAGAACGCCGAACAGCATCGTCACCGAGAACAGGAAGTTGCCGAGGAAGCTCTGCCAGAACAGCAGCACCCGGTCGGCACGCGTCGTCGGCGCTTCCCAGCCCTCGCGCTTCAGCCAGTGCAGCATCGCCAGCGCGGCGATGCCGAAGCGCAGCCACGCGAGCAGGAACACCGGGAACACCGCCAGCAGCAGCTTCGACAGCCCGACGTAGCTGCCCACCAGCGCCATGCTGGCGCTCAGGCTCGCGTAGGCGAGCCAGGGCACGGCGGTGCTCAGGGCGCGGGCAGACATCGAAAGGTGGCGGCGAAGCCGCGCATGATGCCAGCGCGCACCGCGGCCGCGCTGCAGCTGGGGATGGACGGGCCGGCGCGGCGCGTCGACCATCGCCTCTCCACCACTGCAGGAGCTTGCATGCCACGCCACTACCGCGTCGAGCTCGTGGCCCCGGAGCAGGTCGTCGGCGGCGAAAGCGGCGGCTTCGCGTTCGACCTCTACGCACGCAAGTGCCTCGCGCAGGGCGACTCGTGGTTCTCGATCGGTGCCTTCCCACCCGGCGCGACGTCGAACGTGCTGGCCGAACTCAGGCTCGCCCGTGCGACGGCGGTCGTCAACTGCGCGCGGCCCGGCCAGGTCCTGCAGCACATGAACGACACGAGCAGCGAGTCGTGGTTCGTCAACCTGCTGGCCGGCAACCTCGCGATGCACTGGGACGCGATCCTGATCTCCGGCGGCGGCAACGACCTGATCGACGCCGCCGCGGTCGGCCCGCAGCATCCCGCCGCGAAGCGCTTGCTGTTGACGCCCGCCGAGCGCCCGCTCGATCCCACCGCCGGCGACGACTTCGTGAGCCCCGCCGGCTGGGCGACGTTCGAGGGCTACCTCGAGCGCGTGTTCGACGCGCTGGTGCGCCGGCGCGACCGCGGCGTCAACCGCGGCGTGCCGATGCTGTTCCACACCTACGCCACCGCGATGCCGCGGCCGGCGGGCGCGGGCCTCGGCTTCGGGCCCTGGCTGGCGCCGTCGCTGCGCCGCTTCGACGTGCCGCAGGCGCGGTGGCTCGCGGTGTCGACCGCGCTCACCGACCGCCTCGCGGCGCTGCTGCGGCGCCTGATCGCGCAGCACCTGCAGGCCGATCCGGGCGTCAACCTGCACCTGGTCGACACGCGCACCGCGCCGCTGGTGCTCGCGCAGCCCACCGACACCGGCGTCGCCGGCGACTTTCACAACGAGATCCACCTGACGTACCGCGGTTACCGCAAGGCCGCCGCGGTGTGGCAGCGCGTGCTCGACCCGATCCTGCGCTGACCTCGTCGGCCGGCGTTCAGAACAGCTCGGCGTAGCGCGCGAGTTCCCATGGCGTGACCTGCTGCGCACAGGCCTGCCACTCGTCGCGCTTGAGGCGCACGAACGCGCGCGCGAGCGTCTCGCCGAGCGCCGCGCCGATGACGTCGTCGGCCTCGAGCGCGTCGACGGCACGAGCCAGGTCGGTCGGCAGCCGGGGCAGCGCAAGGGCCGCGTGGCCGGCGGCGTCGAGGGCGTACAGGTCGTCGTGGCACGCCGCTCCGGGGTCGAGCGCGCGGTCGACGCCGTCGAGCCCGGCGGCGATCAGCCCGGCCAGCGCCAGGTACGGGTTCGCGCTCGCGTCGGGCAGCCGCCACTCGAAGCGCCCGGGCAGCGTGCGCACGAGCGCCGTGCGGTTGTTCGGCCCGTGCGCGACCCACACCGGCGCCCACGTCGTGCCGGTGATCGAGTCGTAGACGGCCAGGCGCCTGTAGCTGTTGACGGTGGGCGCGGCCAGCGCGGCCAGTGCGCCGGCGTGCGCGAGCACGCCGGCGACGAAGTGGCGGCCGAGCGGCGACAGGTCGTGGCCTGGCGTGCCGCTGTCGAATAGGCAGCGCTCGCCCGCCCACAGCGAGACGTGAAAGTGCATCCCGCTGCCCGGCTGGTCGGCGAACGGCTTGGGCATCAGCGAGAACACGGCGCCGTGCTTCTCGGCGGCGGCGTGCGCCGCGAGCTTGAACAGCATCAGCCGGTCGGCGCTCGCGAGCGCCTCGGCGTGCGTGAAGTTGACCTCGTACTGCCCGTGCGCGTCCTCGTGGTCGACCTGCGTCACGTCGAGGCCGCAGGCCTCGAGCCACGAGCGCAGGTCGTGCAGCAGCGGCTGCGCACGCGCGAGGCTCTTGAGGTCGTACGACGGCTTGGCCAGCCGGTCGTGCTCGTCGAGCGGCGCGTAGCCGCCGCCGGGCAGGCGCTTGAGCAGGAAGAACTCGGGCTCGATGCCGACCTCGAGCCGCCAGCCGCGCTCGGCCAGCCGTGCCAGCGCACGCCTGAGCACCTGGCGCGGGCAGGCGTCGAACGGCTCGCCGTTCACGTGACCGTCGCCGACGATGCGCGCGACGCCTGGCTGCCACGGCAGCGGTTGCAGCGTCGTCGCGTCGCCGCGGGCGTAGTACTCGCTGCGCGCGCCGGTGCGCGCCAGCCCGGTGCCCCAGATCGACGGGCCGGCAAAGCCGGCCCCGATCGCGAGCACTGTCTCGAGGTGCCCCAGCGGCACCAGCTTGCCCTTGGGCGTCCCGTGCACGTCGGCGAACTGCACGAGCAGCGTGTGCACGCCGGCGTCGTGCAGGCGCTGGCGCAGCGCGGCGGCGTCGGTCACGGCGGGCGTCACGCCGCGCGCAGCGCGTCCTTCAGGATGCCGAGCGCCTCGTCGAACACCGGCTCGGCGATCGTCAGCGGGAACAGGAAGCGCACGACGTTGGCGTTGACCCCGCAGGTCAGCAGGATCAGCCCGCGCTTCAGCGCCTCGCCCTGCACGCGCTTCGTGAAGTCGGCGTCCGGGTCGCCCCTGTCAGGGCGGGCGAACTCGACGGCCACCATCGCGCCGAGCCCGCGCACGTCGGCGATCTGCGGCACCTGGCCGCGCATCGCGGTCAGCTCGGCCTTGAGCCGATCACCGAGGCGCGCCCCGCGCTCGGGCAGGCGCTCCTCGGTCATCACGTCGATCACGGCGTGTGCGGCGGCGATGGCCAGGGGATTGCCGGCGTAGGTGCCGCCGAGGCCGCCGGGCGCGGGGGCGTCCATGACCTCGGCCTTGCCGGTGACAGCCGACAGCGGCGTGCCGGCGGCGAGCGACTTGGCGATCGTCATCAGGTCGGGCACGACCCCGAAATGCTCCATCGCGAACATCTTGCCGGTGCGCCCGAAGCCGGTCTGCACCTCGTCGGCGATCAGCACGATGCCGTGCTCGTCGCACAGGTCGCGCAGCCAGCGCACCGCGTCGGGCTGGATCACGTTGAAGCCACCTTCGCCCTGTACCGGCTCGAACACGATGGCCGCCACCCGCGACGGCTCGATGTCGGCCTTGAACAGGTGCTGCACGGCCTTCTTCGTCTCGGGCAGGCTCGCGCAGTGGCACGGGAACGGCACGTGGTAGATCTCGGGCGGGAAGGGGCCGAAGCCGGCCTTGTACGGCTGCACCTTGCCGGTGAGCGACACCGCGAACAGGCTGCGGCCATGGAACGCGCCGCCGAAGGCGATCACGCCGCTGCGCTTCGTGTGGGCGCGCGCGATCTTGATCGCGTTCTCGATCGCCTCGGCGCCGGTGGAGAAGAACGCCGTCTTCTTCGCGTGCGTGCCGGGCGTGAGCGCGTTGAGCTTCTCGGCCAGCGCGACGTAGCTTTCGTACGGCACGACCTGGTAGCAGGTGTGGGTGAAGCGCTCGAGCTGCGCCTTGATGGCGGCGACGACCTTCGGGTGGCCGTGGCCGACGTTCATCACCGCGATGCCGCCGGCGAAGTCGATGAAGCGCCGGCCCTCGACGTCCCACAGCTCGGCGCCTTGCGCACGCTCGGCGAAGAAGGTGCCCATCACGCCGACGCCGCGCGGCGTGGCCGCCGCCTTTCGCGCCATCAGCTGTTCGTTGCGCGAGTGGTTCATCGCCGTCTCCTCAGGCGCTGTCGATGCGCAGCCAGGTGGTCTTGAGTTCGGTGTACTTGTCGAACGCGTGCAGGCTCTTGTCGCGGCCGTTGCCGCTTTGCTTGTAGCCGCCGAACGGCACCGTGATGTCGTCCTCGTCGTACTGGTTGACGTGCACGGTGCCGGCGCGCAGCGCGCGCGCGACGCGGTGGGCGCGATTGACGTTGTCGCTCCACACGCTGGCCTGCAGGCCGTAGGGGCTGTCGTTGGCGATGGCCACCGCCTCGGCTTCGGTGCGGAAGCGGATCACGCCCATCACCGGGCCGAAGATTTCCTCGCGCGCGATCTTCATCGAGTTGGCCACGCCGTCGAACACGGTGGGCTCGACGTAGAAGCCGCCGGTCTCGACCCGCGCCTGGCGCCCGCCGGTGACGCAGCGCGCGCCTTCGCTCAGCCCGGCGTCGATGTAGCCCATCACGGTGCCCAGCTGCGTCGCGTCCACGAGCGCGCCCATGACGGTCGAGGGGTCGAGCGGGTCGGCCGGGCGGTAGCGCGGCGCCTGCGCCGCGACGACCTCGACGAAGCGGTCGGCGATGGCCTCGTGCACCAGCACGCGCGACGGCGCGTTGCAGCTCTCGCCCTGGTTGAAGAACATGCTGTCGGCCACCGTCCTGGCGGCGCGCTCGACGTCGGCGAAGTCGTCGAACACGACGAACGCCGACTTGCCGCCGAGCTCGTTGTAGACGCGCTTGAGGTTGCTGCGACTGGCGTACTCGAGCATGCGCCGGCCGGTGCGCGTGCTGCCGGTGAAGCCGATCGCATCGACCTCCATGTGCAGCGCCAGCGCCTCGCCGGCCTCGTGGCCGTAACCGGGCACGACGTTGAACACGCCCGGCGGCAGCCCGGCCTCGAGCGCGAGCTCGGCCAGCCGCAGCGCGGTGTAGGGGCTCTTCTCGCTCGGCTTGAGCACGACGGAATTGCCGGCGGCCAGCGCGGGCCCCAGCTTCCACGCCGCCATGATCATCGGGTAGTTCCACGGCACGATCGCGCCGACGACGCCCACCGGCTCGCGCGTGATCAGCGCGAGCGCGTTCGCCCCCGTCGGCGCGATCTCGTCGTAGACCTTGTCGACGGCTTCCGCGTACCAGGCGATGCAGCGCGCGGTCGCCGGCACGTCGACCGACAGCGCGTACTGGATCGGCTTGCCCATGTCGAGCGTCTCGAGCAGGGCGAGCTCGTCCTTCGCGGCGAGGATCTTCTCGGCGAAGCGCTGCAGCACCTTCTTGCGCGCCGCCGGCGGGCGATGCGCCCAGCGGCCGTCGTCGAACGCGGCGCGCGCGCTCTTCACCGCCGCGTCGACGTCGGCCGCCTGGCCGCGGGCGACGGGCCCGAGCAGCCGGTGGTCGATCGGCGAGTGCTTGTCGAAGGTCTGGCCGTCGGCGGTGACGACGCGCCGGCCGTCGACGACGGCGCGCCCGTCCGGACGCAGGTCGGCCGCGCGGGCCCGCCAGTCGGTGGCCGCTGTGTGCATCTCGTTCTCCTGGCTGTCATGGCGGGGTGCGCCGAGCGCGGCGCACCCGCTGGGTCGTCAGAACGCGACGACGACCGACGCGCCGAGCAGGTGGTTGAGCTTCTTGAAGCTGTCGCTGCCGACGTCGTAGAACACCGGACGGTCGGCGCGGTCGAGACGGTACTCGGCCTTCAGCGTCGTGTGCTCGTTGAACAGGTACTTCATCCCGAGCGACAGCGCGTAGCGGTTGGCGCCGCGGCTGCAGCCTTCGGTCGTTTGATCGCTGCAGTCGAGGTTGGCGTCCGGCCCGATGCCGTTTCGGTAGTCCCCTTCGTACCCGTCGACGGTCCAGTAGCCGTTGTAGCCGAACAGGCCGCCGCCGTTCTTGGCGTTGTTCAGGTAGTCGACGCGCACCAGGCCCTGCAGCCGCGGCGTGAAGTTCCAGCCGGCCATGCCGGAGACACCCCACCAGCGCGAGTCACGGAAGTTGCCGTCGGCGTCGGGAATGATCGCGCCCTTCTTCTGCGTGCCGAGACCGATCTGGCCGCCCAGCGTCAGGTCGCCGCGCGTGAACCAGCCGTCGACCTCGAACAGGTGCGTCATCGTCTTGCTGCAGTCGTCGTCGACGCAGTTGTAGTTCGCGGTCTTGCCGTGCAGGCCGGCGAAGCCCCAGCCCGAGAACTCGCCGCGCTCGTAGTCGGCACGATAGACCAGCACCGGCTCGCGCGACTTCGCCTGGACGATGTTCTCGTTGACGTTGGCCAGCATCGCGCGGATCCACCACTTGCCGCGCGTCAGGTCGAGGCCGACGCCGGTGTACGTGGTCGGCAGCGTGAAGTCGAACAGCAGGTTGTGCGTGATGAACGGGTTCAGCGTCGGCTGCATGTACTCGTAGCCCGACCAGTCGGGCACCTGGCCGGCGATCAGGCGCGTCTGCAGGTCCGTCAGCGGCACCGAGACGCTGGCCTCGTCGACGATGCTCTTGCCGTCGACCACCGCGCCCGGGCTGCGGTTGGGCATCAGCGACAGCTTCCAGATCGTGCCGCTGTCGGTCTCCTTGGTGAGCGTCAGGTTGACCGCGCCGATGTACGAGGTGTCGTAGAAGTAGCCGTCCTCCTGCTGGTTCAGGAACTGGAAGCCGGCGCGCTTCTCGTTGCGGTTCCAGATGTAGGCCACCTCGGCCCAGCCGGTGATCTTCAGCCCCTTGTAGCCCTGGTCCTCGAAGCTGTCCTGCATCGCCTCGGTCTTCACGGCGATGCGGTTGAACTCGGCCGCCTGTTCGGGCGTCATGCCCCACTGGCCGCCGGGAGGCTGGGCCTGCTGCAGCTTCTTCTCGAGCTCGTTGACGCGGTCGCGCAGCGCCTGCAGCTCCTTGAGCAGTTCGGCGTTGGTCTGCGCCCAGGCCGGGAAGGCGGCCGCGAGCGCCAGGGCGAGCAGGGTGGGGCGGATGCGGTTCATCGGGTCTCTCCTCGGGCTACGGTTCGGATTCGCAACGGGTCGGTTCGCAGGCGGCCGCGCTCAGGCGCGGGTGGCAGCCTTCATCTCGAGGGCGCGCTGGCGCTCGGCGCGCGCGATCAGGTAGCTGGCGGCGACGACGCCGATCGCGACGATGACGACGATCACGGTGGCCATCGCGTTGACGGTGGGGTTCAGCCCGAGGCGCGCGCGCGAGAAGATCACCAGCGGCATCGTCGTCGACCCCGGGCCGGACAGGAAGGCCGAGATCACGACGTCGTCGAGCGAGATCGTGAACGTCAGCAGCCAGGCCGACACCAGCGACTGCGCGATCATCGGCAGCGTGACGAGCCAGAACACCTGGCTCGGCCGCGCGCCGAGGTCCATCGCCGCCTCCTCGAGCTGCGGGTTCAGGTCCTGCAGCCGCGACTGGATGATCACCGCCGCGTAGGCCATGCCCAGCAGCAGGTGACCGAGCCAGATCGTCGTCATGCCGCGTTCGGGAAAGCCGATCGCGCGCTGCACCGACACCAGCATCAGCAGCAGCGACAGCCCGACGACGACCTCGGGCATCACGAGCGGCGCGTTGACCATGCCCGAGAACAGCGTGCGCCCGGTGAAGCGCTTGTACTTGACGAGCGCGAACGCGGCCAGCGTGCCGAGCACGACGGAGCCGCAGGCGGTCAGGAACGCGATCTGCAGGCTCAGCCGCAGGCCGGTCATGAGCTCGCCGTCGCGCAGCAGCGCCTCGTACCACTTGAGCGTGAAGCCGCGCCAGACGTTGGGCACCGGCGAGTCGTTGAACGAGTAGACGACGAGCGCGACGATCGGCAGGTAGAGGAAGAAGAAGCCCAGCGCGAGCCAGCCGCGGCCGAACCAGCGGTTGAAGGCGGGCGTGCCGGAGACCCTCATGCGCGCTTCTCCTGCGCCTCGGCCTGGTACTTGTTGAACAGCGCCAGCGGCACGATCACGAGCAGGATGATGACCACCGCCACGCTGGAGGCCATGGGCCAGTCGTTGTTGCTGAAGAACTCGTCCCACAGCACGCGCCCGATCATCAGCGTCTCGGGGCCGCCGAGCAGCTCGGGGATCACGAACTCGCCGACGCAGGGGATGAACACCAGCATCGAGCCGGCGATGATGCCGGCCTTCGACAGCGGCACCGTGATCTTCCAGAACGCCGTCCACGGCGTCGCCCCGAGGTCGGCCGCGGCCTCGAGCAGCCGCAGGTCCATCTTGGCGAGGTTGCCGTACAGTGGCAGGATCATGAACGGCAGGTAGGTGTACGTCATGCCGAGCACGAGCGAGAACGGCGTGTGCATCAGCCGCCCGGGCGAGGTGATCAGCCCCAACTGGGCCAGCAGCTGGTCGAGGCCCAGACCGATCATCCAGTCGGCCACCAGCCCGCCTTCGCTGAGCAGCCCCTTCCAGGCGTAGACGCGCAGCAGGAACGAGGTCCAGAACGGCAGCATCACGAGCATGACCAGCGCCGGCTGCAGCGTGGGCTTGGCCCGTGCCATGAAGTAGGCGAACGGGTAGCCGATCAGCAGGCACAGCACGGTAGTCGCCAGCGCGTACTCGATGCTCGCGATGTAGGTGCGGACGTACAGGGCGTCCTGCGTCAGGAACGCGTAGTTCGAGAAGTTCAGCACCAGCTGCAGCACGCCCCCGTCGAACGACACGAGGTCGCCGAACGTGACGCCGTCCATCTGCGACACGCTGATGCGCGCGACGATGACGAACGGCAGCATGAAGAACAGCAGCAGCCACAGGTAGGGCGTGGCGATCA
>JBBION010000003.1:9389-27930 GCA_037443345.1 Rubrivivax sp.
ATGACGAACGGCAGCATGAAGAACAGCAGCAGCCACAGGTAGGGCGTGGCGATCACGAGCGCGCGCCCGCGCAGCATCTTCGGCAGCCGGGCGACGGCGGGCTTCGCCGCGGCGGTGCCGCCGGCAGCGGTGTCGTCGACGACGGCGCTCACCGGGCCCTCACTGCGTGAGCACGACCGGGGCCGTGCGCGACCAATGGGCCCACACCGTGTCGCCCCACGTGAACTCGTCGTCGCGGTGGCGCTGGATGTTGGCCAGGCTGACCTTGAGCAGCGCGCCACTGGCGAGCTGCACGTGGTAGACCGTGAAGCTGCCGAAGTACGACAGCTCCTTGATCGTTCCCGTCACCGAGTTGAACTCGTCGGCGGGCTGGCGGCGCGACAGGTGGATCTTCTCGGGCCGCAGCGCGACCGAGACGGCCATGCCCTTGGTGCCGGTGATGCCGTGGCCGACGTAGTGCTTGCAGTCGGCGCAGTCGATCACGACGTGGTCGGGCTCGTCGACGATCACCGAGCCGTCCATCAGGTTCACGTTGCCGATGAAGTCGGCGACGAAGCGCGTCGACGGCGTCTCGTAGATCTCGCTCGGCGCGCCGACCTGCAGGAAGCGGCCCTCGCTCATCACCGCGATGCGCGAGGCCATCGTCATCGCCTCTTCCTGGTCGTGCGTGACCATCACGCAGGTCACGCCGACCGACTCGATGATGTTGACCAGCTCGATCTGCGTCTGCTCGCGCAGCTTCTTGTCGAGCGCGCCCAGCGGCTCGTCGAGCAGCAGCAGCTGGGGCTGCTTGGCCAGGCTGCGCGCGAGCGCGACGCGCTGCTGCTGCCCGCCCGACAGCTGGTGCGGCTTGCGCTGCGCGAAGCGCTCGAGCTGCACGAGCTTGAGCATGGCCTCGACGCGCTCGGCGACGCGGTCCCTGGCCATGCCCTCGCGCCGCAGGCCGAACGCGATGTTGTCCCACACCGTCAGGTGCGGGAACAGCGCGTAGCTCTGGAACATCATGTTCATCGGCCGCTCGTACGGCGGCAGCGTCGCGAGGTCGCGGCCGGCGAGCACGATGCGCCCCGACGTGGGCTTCTCGAAGCCGGCGAGCATGCGCAGCAGCGTGCTCTTACCGCAGCCCGACGAGCCGAGCAGGGCGAAGATCTCGCCCTTGGCGACGTCGAGGCTCACGTGGTTGACGGCCTTGAAGCCGTCGAAGTCCTTCACCACGTCCTGGATCTGCAGGAACGTGGCGTCCTTGTTTGCTGGGCCCATGAAGGGGGCGTCCTCCGCCGCGAGAGTCAGTGCCGCCGGACCGGCCGCGTCACAGGCCGGTCTTGAACGAGGTGAACGTGCGCGTCATCAGCCGGCGCAGGTCGTTGTTGAGCGGCTCGGGCGGGATCATCTTGGCCATGTCGGCCGCCGACAGGAACACCGTCGGGTTGTTCGCCACCTCGGGGCGCACGAACTGCTTGGCCGCCGGCACCGGGTTGGCGTAGAAGACCTTGTTGACCAGCCCGGCGTTGACCTCGGGGCGCAGGATGTAGTCGATGAACTTGTGCGCGTTGCCCGGGCGCGGGGCGTCGGCCGGGATGACCATGACGTCGAAGAACAGCAGCCCGCCCGTCTTCGGGATCAGCGCCTGGATGTTCTGGCCGGTCTTGCCGTCGATCGCGCGCTGGCGCGCGATGTTGATGTCGCCCGACCAGCCCATCGCCGCGCAGATCGAGCCGTTGGCCATGTCGTTGATGTAGCCCGACGAGCTGAACAGCGTGATGTGCGGCCGCACCGTCTTGAGCAGCTGCGCGGCGGCGGCGTAGTCCGACGGGTTCTTGCTGTACGGCGACTTGCCCAGGTAGTGCAGCGCCGCCGGGATGACCTCGGTGGCCGAGTCGAGGAACGACACGCCGCAGCTCTTGAGCTTGCTGACGTACTCGGGCTTGAAGATCAGGTCCCAGACGTTGTCGGGCATCGGCGTGCTGCCCAGCGCGGCCTTGACCTTGTCGACGTTGATGCCGACGGTGGTGAAGCCCCACATCCAGTTGACCATGTAGTCGTTGCCCGGGTCCATCTTGGACAGCTGGGCCTGGACCGCGGGGTCGAGGTTCTTCAGGTTCGGGATCTTGCTCTTGTCCAGCTTCTGCAGCAGCCCGCCGTCGATCTGCAGCTTGGCCCAGTTCGACGACGGCACGACGATGTCGTAGCCCGTCTTGCCCGCCACCAGCTTGGCGTGGACGATCTCGTTGTTGTCGAAGTTGTCGTAGCGGACCTTGATGCCGGTTTCCTTCTCGAAGTTGGCGATCGTGTCCGGCGCGATGTAGTCCGACCAGTTGTAGATGTTGAGCACCTTCGGCTCCTCCGGCTGGGACCACGCGGCGGTGGACGCCAGCGCCAGGGCGGCGACGGTGAGCAGGCGGGTGCGCACGCCCCAGGACCGGACAGACGACAGCTTCATCGAGGAGCCTCCAGCGAAGGGTTGAGGGGAACGGTGACGTTTCGGTGACGGTCGCGAAGGCGCAAGTCTATTCGCCCCGGCATGGTGCACGGCTTCGGGTCGGCACCGAGGTGCGTGGGTTCACAGCCAGCCACGGGCGCGCACGTCGGCCAGCGTGAGGTCGAGGCAGCGGCGGATCAGCGCGGCCATCTCGTCGATCTGCGCACGCGTGATGACCAGCGGCGGCGCGATGATCATGCGGTCGCCGACGGCGCGCATGATCAGGCCGTTGCCGAAGCAGTGGCCACGGCACACCATCCCGACCTCGAGGTCGGACGGGAAGGGTGTGCCGTTCGCCTTGTCCTTGACCAGTTGCAGTGCGCCCATCAGACCGCAGGTTTGCGCCTCGCCGACGAGCGGGTGCTCGGCCAGCGACGCGAACACGCTTGCAAGATACGGGCCCACGTCGTCGTGCACGTGCTCGACGAGACCGAGCTCGCGGATCAGGCGGATGTTGGCGATGCCCACCGCGCAGGCCACCGGGTGCCCGGAGTAGGTGTAGCCGTGCGCGAACTCGCCGCCCTGGCGGATCAGCACGTCGGCGACGCGGTCGCCGACCATCACGCCGCCCAGCGGCACGTAGCCGCTCGTCACGCCCTTGGCGAACGTCATCAGGTCGGGCCGGGTGCCGAAGCGCTCGCAGCCGAACCAGTGGCCGGTGCGTCCGAAGCCGCAGATCACCTCGTCGCTGACGAGCAGGATGCCGTAGCGATCGCAGATGCGTTGCACCTCGGGCCAGTAGGTCTCGGGCGGCACGATGACGCCGCCGGCGCCTTGCACCGGCTCGCCGATGAAGGCTGCGACCTTGTCCGGGCCGACTGCGAGGATCTTCTGCTCGAGCCAGCTCGCCGCCACGCGGCCGAACTCGTCGCGCGACAGGCCCTGCGGGCGGCCGTGCTCGAACCAGTGCGGCTGCTCGATGTGCACGATGCCGGGGATCGGCAGCCCCCCCTGCGCGTGCATGCCGCTCATGCCGCCGAGCGAGGCACCGGCCATCGTCGAGCCGTGGTAGGCGTTCCTGCGGCTGATGATGACCTGGCGCTCGGGCTGGCCGAGGATGTCCCAATACCGGCGCACCATGCGCACGACGGTGTCGTTGCCCTCGGAGCCCGAGCCGCTGAAGAACACGTGCTTGAACTGCGGCGGCGTCACCTCCGACAGCAGCTCGGCAAGCTCGATCGCCGGCGGCGTCGCGGTCTGGAAGAACGCGTTGTAGAACGGCAGTTCCTTCAGCTGCCGCGTCGCCGCGTCGACGAGCGCGGCCTGGCCGTAGCCGACGTTGACGCACCACAGCCCCGACATCGCGTCGAGGATCTTGTGGCCGTCGCTGTCCCACAGGTAGATGTTGTCGGCACGCGTGATGATGCGTGCGCCCTTCCTGGCCAGCGACTGGAAGTCGGTGAACGGGTGCAGGAAGTGGGCGGCGTCGGCGGCCTGCCACTCGGCGGTGGTGCGGTGCATCGGAGTGATCCTTTCAGGCGACCGCCGCGCAGCCGGCTCGGCCGGGCCGCCGGCGGTGCCCCCTTCGAGGGGGAGGCGGCCGCAGGCCGCTTCGGGGGTGGTCATACGTGCAGCAGGAGGTGCTCGCGCTCCCACGGCGAGATCACCTTCATGAACTCGGCGTACTCGATCTCCTTGACCTCGGTGTAGATCGTGACGAACGCCTCGCCGAGCACCTCGGCCAGGTCCTCCTCGCGGCGCAGCTTCTCGAGCGCGTCGCTCAGGCTTCGCGGCAGCTGGTAGTCGCCGAGGTAGGCGTCGCCCTTGCACTCGGGCGTCGGCTCGATGCGCTTCTGGATGCCCAGCCACCCGCACGCGAGCGTCGCGGCGAGCGCGACGTACGGGTTCGCGTCGGCGCCGATCACGCGGTTCTCGATGCGCCGGTTCTCGGGCGGCGCCACCGGGCTGCGGATGCCGACGGTGCGGTTGTCGGTGCCCCACTGGATGTTGATCGGCGCCGCGGTGTAGCGCGTCAGGCGCCGGTAGCTGTTGACGTACGGCGCGAACAGCGCCATGCACGCCGGCACGTAGCGCTGCAGTCCGCCGATGTACCAGCGGAAGAAGTCGCTTGCGCTGCCGTCGGCGTTGCTGAACAGGTTGCGCCCGCTGGCCACGTCGGTCAGGCTCTGGTGCACGTGCATCGCGCTGCCCGGCTCGCCGGCGATCGGCTTGGCCATGAAGGTGGCGTACATGTCGTGGCGCAGCGCCGTCTCGCGCAGCAGGCGCTTGAAGAAGAACACCTCGTCGGCGAGCTGCAGCGGGTGGTCGTGGAAGAAGTTGATCTCCATCTGCCCGGCGCCAATCTCGTGGATCAGCGTGTCGACCCCGAGGTCCATCTTGTTGCAGTAGTCGTAGACGTCCTCGAACAGCGGGTCGAACTCGTTGACCGCGTCGATCGAGTACATCTGGCGCGACGTCTCCGAGCGGCCGCTGCGCCCGATCGGCGGCTTCAGCGGCACGTCGGGGTCGACGTTGCGCGCCACCAGGTAGAACTCGAGCTCCGGGGCGACGACCGGCTGCCAGCCGGCCGACGCGTAAAGGTCGCACACGCGCTTGAGCACCGAGCGCGGCGCGAACGGAATGATGCGCCCCTCGCGGTCGTAGCAGTCGTGGATGACCTGCGCGGTGGGGTCGGTGGCCCACGGCACGATGCGCACCGTGCCCGGGTCCGGGCGCAGGTGCATGTCGTGGTCGGTCGGGCTGATGATGTCGAAGAACGGGCCTTCGGTCGGCGCGACGCCGGTCACCGTGGTGGCGACGACGACCTCGGGCAGACGCATGCCGCGGTCCTCGTTGAACTTCTCGCGCGGCAGGATCTTGCCGCGCGCCACGCCGGTGAGGTCGGGCACGAGGCACTCGATCTCGGTGACGCGGTTCTGGTTGAGCCAGTGCTCGAGGTCGGCGAAGGTGAAATCTTTGCGGTTGGCCATGGGACACCTGTGTCGGTTTCGGGCCGCCGGCGGCGGCCGCTGCGGGGCGTGGCGACGGCCGTCGCTACGACCCCGGCCCGCTGCGCCGTTCGCGGTAGGTACGGCACGCGTCGCCGAACGCGCGCAACAGCGCCGTCGACACCGGGTTGCTCGCCGCCTGCCACTCGGGGTGCCACTGCACCGCGAGCGCGAAGCCCGGGGTGTCGGTCGTCGAGAAGGCCTCGACGACGCCGTCGGGCGCGCACGCCTCGACGCGCAGCCCGGGCGCCAGCCGGTTGACGCCCTGGCCGTGCAGCGAGTTGACGGCGAAGCGCCGCATCGGCAGCAGCGCCTCCAGCCGCCCGCCGGGCTCGACGACGACCTCGTGCGCGGGGCCGTACTGCACGTCGACCGGCGCGTCGTCGTCGGCGCGGTGGTCGGCGAAGCCGGGCACGCGGTGGATCGCCTGGTGCAGCGTGCCGCCGAGCGCGACGTTGGTCTCCTGCAGCCCGCGGCAGATCGCCAGCAGCGGGATGCCGCGGGCCAGCACCTGCGGGATGAACGGCAGCGTCCACGCGTCGCGCGCGGTGTCCAGCGGCAGCGCCGGGTCGTGCACGCCCTCGTCGAAGTGCTGCGGGTGCACGTTGGACGGCGAGCCCGTCAGCAGCACGCCGTCGGCGAGCGCGAGCAGCGTGGCCAGTTCGGCGTCGCTCGCATTGGGAACGACCAGCGGCAGGCCGCCGGCCAGGCGCACCGCGTCGACGTACTTCTGGCCGGCGATGTGGAACGGGTGGTGGCCGAGCACGCGGTTGCACGCGGGCACGAGCACGACGGGAAGGTGTTCGGAGCTCATGACGGTCGGTGTTGCCGCGCGCGTGCCAGGCCGGCCTCAGAACAGGTCGCGCAGCCGGTACCACGCCATGCCGGCCACCAGCGCCGGCATGCGCAGCAGCCGCCCGCCGGGGAACGGCCGGTGCCTCAGCCGCGAGAAGGTGTCGAAGCGCGAGGCGTCGCCGGCGATCGCCTCGGCCACCAGCTTGCCGGCCAGCCCGGTCAGCGCGAGGCCGTGGCCCGAGAAGCCCTGCAGGTAGTAGACGTTGGCGCCGACGCGGCCGAAGTCGGGCGCGCGGTTCATCGAGATGTCGACGAAGCCGCCCCACGCGTGCTCGACCTCGGCGCCGTCGAGCTGCGGGAACGTCTTGATCATGCGCCGGCGCATGCTCGCGGCCAGGTTCATCGGCGTCGCGGTGCTGTAGCTGACACGCCCGCCGTAGAGCAGCCGGTGGTCGGCGCTGGTGCGGAAGTAGTCGAGCACGAAGTTGGTGTCGCACACGGCGGCGCCGCACGGAATCAGCGCGCACGCGCGCTCGGCGCCCAGCGGCTGCGTCGCGACGATGTAGGTGCCGACGGGCATGATGCGCGCGGCCAGCTGCGGCGCCACCGCGGGCGCGAACTGCTGCAGGTACACGTTGCCGGCCAGCAGCACGCTGCGCGCGCTGACCTCACCGTCGGCGGTGCGCAGCCGCACTGTCGGACCCGTCTCGAGCGCGGTCACCGCGCTGCGCTCGTACAGGCGCACGCCCAGCCGCGCGGCCGCCTGCGCGAGGCCCAGGCTGTACTTCAGCGGGTGCAGGTGGCCCGAGCGCGGGTCGTGCACGCCGGCGGCGTAGCGCGGGCTCGCGATCCAGCGCGGCAGGTCGGCGCGCTCGACCCAGGCCTGTGCGTAGCCGTAGACCGACGCCATGCGGTCGACCCACGCGCGCAGCTCGCGCGCCTTGCGCTCGTTCGTCGCGACGCCGAGGTGGCCGTCGCGCCAGTCGCAGTCGATCGCGAAGCGCTGGCAGCGCTGGCGGATCAGGTCCAGCGCCTCGATCGACATCGCCCACACGCGCCGCGCCTCGGCGAGGCCGAGCTGCTGTTCGATCACGGCCTGGTCGCACGCCAGGCCGTGGATCGCCTGACCGCCGTTGCGCCCGCTCGCGCCCCAGCCGACGTCGAGCGCCTCGAGCAGCACGACGTCGAAGCCCCGATCGTGCAGCTCGATCGCCGCACTCAGCCCCGCCAGCCCGCCGCCGACGACGGCGACGTCGGCGCTGACCGCACCCTGCAGCCGGGGGAAGGGGGCCTCGCGCGACACCGTGGCGGCGTAGTACGAGTGGCGGGTCAGTTCGCGGTCGGCGTCGAGCAGCGGCATACGGTACGCGCTAGGCAGGCCCTCGGGGTCGGGTCGGTGACGGCGCTGGGGCGACCAGGGCTCAGGCCGCGCGCTTGAGCGCGTCGGCGATCGTGCCCACCAGCCGGTCGACGTGCGACTTCTCGATGATCAGCGGCGGGCTCAGCGCGATCGTGTCGCCGGTGGTGCGGATCATCACGCCGCGCTCCCAGCAGTCGAGGAAGACGCTGAACGCGCGCTTGCTCGGGTCGCCGGGGATCGGCGTCAGCTCGACACCGCCGACCAGCCCGATGCTGCGGATGTCGATCACGTGCGGCAGGCCCTTGAGCGAGTGCAGCGCGTCGGCGAAGTAGCCCTGCAGCTGCGCCGCGCGGGTCAGCAGGCCCTCGTCGGCATAGGTTTCGAGCGTGGCCAGCGCGGCGGCGCACGCCAGCGGGTGCGCCGAGTAGGTGTAGCCGTGGAAGAACTCGATCAGGTGCTCGGGGCCCTGCATGAAGGCGTCGTGGATCGCCTGCTGCACGAACACGGCGCCCATCGGCACCGCGCCGTTGGTGATGCCCTTGGCCACCGTCATGATGTCGGGCGTGACGCCGAAGGTCTGCGCGCCGAACGGGTGGCCGGTGCGCCCGAAGCCGGTGATGACCTCGTCGAAGATCAGCAGGATGCCGTGCTTCGTGCAGATCTCGCGCAGTCGCTGCAGGTAGCCCACCGGCGGGATCAGCACGCCGGTGGAGCCGGCCACCGGCTCGACGATCACCGCGGCGATCGTGCTCGCGTCGTGCAGCGCGATCAGGCGCTCGAGGTCGTCGGCGAACTCGGCGCCGTGCGCCGGCTGGCCGACGCTGAAGGCGTTGCGCGCCGGGTCGTGCGTGTGGCGGATGTGGTCGACGCCGGCCAGCAGCGTGCCGAACATCTTGCGGTTGGCGACCATGCCGCCGACCGAGATGCCGCCGAAGTTGACGCCGTGGTAGCCGCGCTCGCGCCCGATCAGCCGCGTGCGCTGGCCCTCGCCGCGCACGCGGTGGTAAGCGATCGCCATCTTCAGCGCCGTCTCGACCGCCTCCGAGCCCGAGTTGGTGAAGAAGACCTTGTTCAGCCCCTGCGGCGTCAGCTGGACGAGCTGCTCGGCGAGCGCGAAGGCCTTCGGGTGGCCCATCTGGAACGGCGGCGCGTAGTCCATCTCGGCCGCCTGCTCGGCGATCGCCCGGACGATCTTCGGTCGCCCGTGGCCGGCGTTGACGCACCACAGGCCGGCGACGCCGTCCAGGATCTCGCGCCCCTCGGGCGTCCAGAAGTGCATGCCGGCGGCCCGGGATAGCAGTCGCGGCGCCTTCTTGAACTGGCGGTTGGCCGTGAACGGCATCCAGTAGGCGTCCATGTCCTGGTCCATGCGGGGGCTCCTTGCGCAACACGGCCTCGGGCCGTCCAGTGTCGGCCCGACGCAGGCCTCAGTCTAGACAGCCGCGGGCGCAATGTGCTTGCACAACGGGCCGGGGTGGACCCCGAGGCTTCGCATAAGATGCGAATCGGCTATCGATTTAGGAATGAAGATGCGAAACGCTGCGTTTTCAGCGCAACTGGATGCGATCGACCGTGCGATCCTGCGCGAGTTGCAGGACGACGGCCGCCTGTCCAACGTCGAGCTCGCGCATCGGGTGCACCTGTCGCCGTCGGCGTGCCTGCGTCGCGTCAAGCAGCTCGAGGACGCCGGCGTCATCGCGCGCTACGTCGCGCTGCTCAATCCGAAGGCGGTCGGCCAGCACGGCACGAGCTTCACGATCATCAACCTCGAGAGTATGAACACGCCGCTGCTCGAGGCCTTCGAGCAGGCGGTGCGCGACGAGCCGCAGGTGCTCGACTGCTACTACGTCGCCGGCTCGAACGACTACCTGATCCGCTTCGCGTACCGCGACGCGGAAGACCTCGAGCGCTTCCACACGCAGGTGCTGATGCGCCTGCCGGGCGTCGCGCGGTCGAACTCGATGCTGGTGCTGCGCACCGTCAAGCGCACGACGGCGCTGCCGGTCTGAGAGGCTGCGCCCTCAGCCGAGGCGCTCGCGCGCGCCGGCCTGTTCGGCGGCACGCCGGCGCTTGGCCTCGGGGTAGATCAGCGACTCCTCGAGCGCGATGTGTTCGCGGTACAGCTCGGTGAAGATCGGCAGCGCGTGCTGCAGCATCGCGAGGTCGTACCAGTTGTAGCCGTTGGCCACGGCCTCGAGCTGCGGCGCCAGCTCGAGCCAGTCCTCCTCGAGCCAGCCGTGGTCCTGCTGCAGCCGGCGCACGTGCTGCACCAGCTCGGGCGCCCCGTCGGCGAGCAGGCCGGGAAACACGCGGCGCTCCTCCTCGGCGTGGTGCTCGCGCGCGTGGCCGTTGAAGAACGCGCCAATGCCGCGCGCCAGTTCGCTGGCGCGGGCGTCGATGCCTTCGCGGTCGAGGCGCTCGATCAGTTCGGCCAGCAGGCCGAGCTGTTCCATCACGGCACGGTGCGCCTCGTCGAGCACCTCGAACCCGTCGGGGGGCACCAACGTGGGGCGCTGTGGACGGGTGGCCTTGATCGAGCGGGCAGGGGTCTGACTCATGGCGTCACTCCTTGCGGGTTTGCCCCAATTCTTGTGACGCGGGCAGGGTCGGACTTGCGCGAAATCAAAACCGGCGCCGGTTCAGCGGGCGATCTGGCCGCACAGGTAGGTCCAGACGAAGTTCGCCGCCGCGTAGCTCGTCAGTTCGGCGTGGTCGTAGGGCGGCGCGACTTCGACGCAGTCGATGCCGACGCAGTGGTGCGCGGCCAGCCCTTCGAGCAGCGACAGCACCTGGTTGGTGCTCAACCCGCCCGGTTCCGGCGTGCCGGTGCCCGGCGCGAAGGCCGGATCGAGGCAGTCGATGTCGAGGCTGACGTACAGCGGCGGCTGCCCGTGCGCTCGCAGCCGCGCGCCGATCGCGTCGAGCACCGGCGCGAGCTGGGCCGGGCTCTCGAGGCCGCGCAGGTCGCGCGCGGTGAAGATCAGGCCCCCCTGGTCGCGGACGTACTCGCGCGCGTCGCGCTCGCCGGCCGAGCGGATGCCCAGCTGCGTGAAGCACTCGCGCACGACGAGGCCCTCGGCGATCGCCTCGTAGACCCAGGTGCCGTGCCCGCTCGGCTCGCCGAAGTGGTCGCGCCAGGTGTCGCAGTGCGCGTCGAAGTGCACCACCGCCAGCGGCCGGCCGAGCCAGCGCCGGTAGGCGCGCAGCAGCGGCAGCGTGATGCTGTGGTCGCCGCCGAGCCACGCCACGTGGTGGCGGCGGATCAGCGCGTCGGCCATCGGCGCGAGCGCCTCGCGCATCGCCGCCAGCGACGTGTTGGGCAGCGCGAGGTCGCCGGCGTCGCCGAGGCGCCCGAGCGGCGTGACGTCGAACCACGGGTGCGTCGCGTCGCACAGCATGTGGCTCGCCTCGCGGATCGCGCGCGGGCCGAAGCGCGCGCCGGGGCGGTTCGTCGTCGAGCCGTCCCAGCCGATGCCGGCCACCGCGAACGGCTGGTCGGTCGCGGGGCCGGCCTTCAGGAAGCCGCTGTCGGACAGGAACGCGAAGCTGGTCATGGCAGGGGCGCGCGGCGCGCTCGGACACAATCGTCGGCCGATGATAAGCACGCCCCCCGTCCGCGACCCGCAGCGCCTGCGCGCGCTTCACGAGCGCGAGCGCCGGCGTTACGTCGACACGCACCCGCGCAGCGCCGCGCTGGCCGCCGCGAGCGCGCCGCACTTCCTGTACGGCGTGCCGCTGCACTGGATGCGCGACTGGGCGCTGCCGCACCCGCTGTTCGTCGAGTGCGCGCAGGGAAGCCGGGTGCACTGCGTCGACGGCCACGCCTACGTCGACTTCTGCCTCGGTGACACCGGTGCGATGTTCGGGCACTCGCCGCCGCCGCTCGCGCAGGCGGTCGCGGCGCAGGGCGCGCGCGGGCTGACGGCGATGCTGCCCGGCGCGATGCTCGCCGCGGTCGGCGAGGCGCTGCAGCGCGTGTTCGGTCTGCCGCGCTGGCAGGTCACGCTCAGCGCGAGCGACGCCAACCGCTTCGTGCTGCGCTGGGCGCGTGCCGTGACCGGCCGCCCGAAGGTGCTGGTGTTCGACGGCTGCTACCACGGCACCGTCGACGACACGCTGGTCGATCTCGGCGACGACGGGCGCACGCTGACGCGCGCGAGCCTGCTCGGGCAGGTGCACGACCTGGCGCGGGGCACCGTCGTCGTGCCGTTCAACGACACGGCGGCCGTCGAGGCGGCGCTCGCGCACGGCGACGTGGCCTGCGTGCTGACCGAGCCCGCGCTGACCAACTGCGGCCTCGTGCCGCCGGCGCCCGGGTTTCTCGAGGCGGTGCAGGCGAGCTGCCGGCGACACGGCGCGCTGTTCGTGCTCGACGAGACGCACACCGTCAGCAGCGGTCTGGGCGGCTACGCGCGCGTGCACGGGCTCGCGCCCGACGCCGTCGTCGTCGGCAAGGCGGTGGCCGGCGGCGTGCCTTGCGCCGTCTACGGCGTCACCGACGAACTCGCGCGGCGCATGACGGCGGCGAAGGACGCCGCACCCGAGGGGCACTCGGGCATCGGCACGACGCTGTCGGCGAGCCTGCTCGCGCTCGCGGCGCTGCAGGCCAACCTCGACCACGTGATGACGGCCGAGGCCTACGCGCGCATGGAGGCCACGGCTGCCGCGCTGCAGGCGGCGCTGGGCGACGTGGTGCAGCGCCGCGGCTGGCCGTGGAGCGTGACGCGGCTGGGCGCGCGCATGGAGCTGCAGTTCTGTGCCGCGGCGCCGGCCGACGCGGCCGCCGCGCGCGCGGCGATGGACGAGCCGCTCGAGCGCACGCTGCACCTGTACCTGCTCAACCGCGGCGTGCTCGTGACCCCGTTCCACAACATGCTGCTGGTGCCGCCGATGGCGGGTGCCGACGACGTGGACGCCGTCGCGCAGGCGCTCGACGCCTTCCTCGACGAGGTCGCTGCATGAAGCCGGTGCTGGTGCTGCAGCACGAGCACCAGGACGGCCCGTCGTACCTGCTGCAGTGGCTGCGCCGGCGCGGCATCGCGGTCGACCTGCGCAACACGCAGGCCGGCGACACGTTCCCGGCGTCGATCGACGAGCACGCGGCACTCGCGATCCTTGGCGGCTCGATGAGCGCGAACGACCCGCTGCCCAGCCTGCGCGACGCCGAGCGGCTGATCCTCGACGCGATGGCGCAGGGCCGGCCCGTGATCGGCCACTGCCTGGGCGGGCAGCTGATGGCCCGCGCCCTCGGGGCGCGCGTCACGGCGGCGCGGGCGCCCGAGATCGGCTGGCACCCGATCGGCGTGCACCGGCACGACGCCGCGGTCGACTGGTTCGGCGCCGACGGCGACGTGACCGTGTTCCAGTGGCACTTCGAAGCCTTCGACCTGCCGGCGGGCGCGGTGCCGCTGGCCACCAGCGCCGCCTGCACGCACCAGGCGTTCGCGATCGGGCCGCACCTGGCGATGCAGTTCCACGTCGAACTCGACGTCGAGAAGCTGGAGCGCTGGGCCGACGAGGTCGACCCCATGCTCGTCGCGCGCCACGCGACGGTGCAAGGCGCCGATGCGATGCGCGCCGACGCCGGGGCACGGCTGCGGGCGCAGCAGGCGCTGGCCGACCGCCTCTATGCGCGCTGGTGGTCAGGCGTGCCGGGCTGGGGCGAGGGCTGTTCTGCCTGACGACAAGCACGTCTCACGATGTGGAATTCGAGCATGCGGCAGTGCAGCATCGGATTTCACGGCTTGGCGATCTCGTTGCGCATCATGGAAGTGTCTCCGTAAGTCATTGAATCCATTGACTCCAATCTTTTCTCTTCTATAAGACATAAGTCTTCCCAGCGGTGCCCTCGGGGGGTACGCTTCTGCCATCGTCATCACCCAGGCAGGAGCCCCACATGACCCTCACCCGTGAACAGCAGATCGCCGCCCTCGAGAAGGACTGGGCGCACAACCCGCGCTGGAAAGGCATCCAGCGCGGCTACAGCGCCGCCGACGTCGTGCGCCTGCGCGGCTCGGTGCAGATCGAGCACACGCTGGCCCAGCGCGGCGCCGAGAAGCTGTGGAAGCTGATCAACGGCGAAGCCGCCAAGGGCTACGTCAACGCGTTTGGCGCGATCACCGCCGGCCAGGCGATGCAGCAGGCCAAGGCGGGCCTCGAGGCCGTGTACCTGTCGGGCTGGCAGGTCGCCGCCGACGGCAACACGAGCGAGACGATGTACCCGGACCAGTCGCTCTACGCCTACGACTCGGTGCCGACGATGGTGCGCCGCATCAACAACACGTTCAAGCGCGCCGACGAGATCCAGTGGAGCCGCGGCATCGGCCCCGGCGACAAGGGCTACGTCGACTACTTCCTGCCGATCGTGGCCGACGCCGAGGCCGGCTTCGGCGGCGTGCTCAACGCGTTCGAGCTGATGAAGAACATGATCGCCGCGGGCGCCGCCGGCGTGCACTTCGAGGACCAGCTCGCCGCGGTCAAGAAGTGCGGCCACATGGGTGGCAAGGTGCTCGTGCCGACGCAGGAGGCGATCGAGAAGCTGATCGCCGCGCGCTTCGCCGCCGACGTGATGGGCGTGCCGACCATCGTGCTCGCGCGCACCGACGCCGAGGCCGCCAACCTGCTGACGAGCGACCACGACGCCAACGACAAGCCGTTCCTCACCGGCGAGCGCACGCAGGAGGGCTTCTACCGCGTCAAGAACGGCCTCGAGCAGGCGATCAGCCGCGGCGTCGCGTACGCCGCCTACGCCGACCTGGTGTGGTGCGAGACCGGCACGCCCGACCTGGGCTTCGCGCGCGAGTTCGCGCAGGCCGTGCACGCCAAGCACCCGGGCAAGCTGCTGAGCTACAACTGCTCGCCGTCGTTCAACTGGAAGAAGAACCTCGACGACAAGACGATCGCGCGCTTCCAGGACGAGCTCTCGGCGCTGGGCTACAAATACCAGTTCATCACGCTGGCCGGCATCCACATCAACTGGTTCAACACCTTCAAGTTCGCGCACGACTACGCGCGCGGCGAAGGCATGCGGCACTACGTCGAGCAGGTGCAAGAGCCCGAGTTCAAGGCGCGCGAGCAGGGCTACACGTTCGTGTCGCACCAGCAGGAGGTCGGCGCCGGCTACTTCGACGACGTCACCACCGTGATCCAGGGCGGCTCGTCGAGCGTCAAGGCGCTGACCGGCTCGACCGAGGAAGAGCAGTTCCACTGATCGCGCGCTACGCGGCGGCCCTCGCCGGCCGCCCCTGATGCGGACTCGAACCCGGCTGCGGCCGGGTTCTGTCTTTTCGGCATGCGCCCGCGACGGCTTCGCGCACGGGGCGATGCGGTCATACTCCACGACGTACGTGCCCGCGCCGTGGCCGGGAAGCTCCTCCGATCGTCCGGATCCGCACCGACTTGACCCTGCCCCGTCTTCTGGTCGTCTGTGCCCTCGCGTGGGCCTCGTGGGTTCCGGCGTCGGCCAACGAGGACGCCGTCGGCGACGCCACCGCGACGGCGGGCGGCCTCGAGACGGTGCGCGCATGGGTGCGGGCGACGACGGTGCGTCTGGCCCGCGGCGTCGACAGCTGGTTCGGCGAGCGGCCTTTCGAGGACGGCGGCAAGGTCGAGCAGGGGCGCCTGGAGTTGCGCACCGCCTGGCGACGCGACGAGGGGCTCGACGTCTCGGTGCGGCTCGACGCGCGCTTCGAGCTGCCGAACCTGCGCGAGCGCGCGTACGCGTTCCTCGGGCGCGATGACGAGCGCGAGGTCGTCACCGACAAGCCGGCCGCGTTCTCGCAGCAGGACCGCCTGCGCGTCGACCCGCGCCGCGACGAGTCGTCGTTCTTCGCCGGGCTGGCACTGCCGCTGAGCGAGCGCATCGAGCTGCGTGCCGGTCTGCGCGGCGGGCTCGACGCCTATGCGCAGGCGCGCTACGCGAACGCGTGGGAGATCGGCGAGAGCCTGCGGCTCGACTTCCGCGAGACCGTGTTCTGGACCGTCGACGACGGCTTCGGCTCGACGACGGCGCTGTCGTTCGCGCACCCGCTGGCGCCCGCGCTCGAGGCGCGCTGGCTCAATGCCGCCACCGTGACGCAGCAGAGTGACGGCGTCGAGTGGTCGAGCCTCGTCGGGCTGTATCGCGACTTCGGCGTCGACCGGGAGCTCGCGGCCGAAGCGCTGGTCACCGGCAAGACGGCGACCAACGTCACGGTCGACGACTACGGGCTGCGCCTGCGCTGGCGGCAGCCCGTGTACCGCGACTGGCTGATCGGCGAGTTCACGGTCGGCCACTTCTGGCCGCGTCCCGACGCGACGTCGCCGCGCGAGTCCGCGTGGGCGCTCGGCGTGGCGGCGCTGATGCGGTTCTGACGCCGCGCGTCGGCGCTAGAGCGACGCGTCGAGCATCGAGCGGTAGTCGTCGCGCGTCGCGATCACCGGGTTCGTCTTGTGGCAGTGGTCGGCCATCGCGCCGTCGATCACGCGCTCGAACTGGTCGCGCGTGACGCCCATCGCCGCCAGCCCGCTCGGCAGCCCCAGCCGCGCGTTCATCGCGCGGATCGCCTCGGCGACCTCGGTGCCGGCGCCGTCGCACGAGCCCAGCCCCATCGCCTGCGCGATGCGCTGCAGCCGCCGCTCGCGCCGCATCGACTCGGCCTGCGCATTGAAGCGCACGACGGCCGGCAGGAACACCGCGTTGAGCGTGCCGTGGTGCAGCTTCGGGTTCACGCCGCCGAGGCTGTGGCTCAGCGAATGCACGCAGCCCAGCCCCTTCTGGAACGCCATCGCGCCTTGCATGCTCGCGCTCATCATCTGCCAGCGCGCGTCGCGGTCGCTGCCGTCCTTCGTCGCGCGCTCGAGGTGCGCCCAGCCGCGCTCGAGGCCGTCGAGCGCGATGCCGTCGGCCGGCGGGTTCACCGCCGGGGCCATGAAGGTTTCCAGGCAGTGCGCGATCGCGTCCATGCCGGTGGCCGCGGTCAGCACCGGCGGCAGGCCCAGCGTCAGCGCCGGATCGAGGATCGCGGCCTTGGGCACCAGGTGCCAGCTGTGGAAGCCGAGCTTGCGCCCGTCGTCGACGATCAGGATCGCGCCGCGCGCGACTTCGCTGCCGGTGCCGGCCGTCGTCGGCACCGCGATCAGCGGCGCGACGCGGTCGGTGATCCTCGGGCTGCCGCCTTCGATCGTCGCGTAGGTCACGAGCGGCCCGTCGTGCGTCGCCGCGATCGCCACACCCTTGGCGAGGTCGATGCTCGAGCCGCCGCCCACCGCGATCAGACCGTCGCAGCGCTGCTCGCGGTACCGCGCGGTCGCCGCGCGCACGGCCGCCTCGGTCGGGTTCGACGGCGTGCCGTCGAACACGGCGTGCGGCAGGTCCGCCAGCGGCACGAGCGCCTGCGCGAGCACGCCGGCGGCGCGCACGCCGGCGTCGGTGACGACGAGCGGGCGGCAGATGCCCACGCGTGCGCACTCGGCCGGCAGCTGCAGCACCGCACCGAAGTCGAGGTGGATGTGCGTGACGTAGTAGATGTAGGCCATGGCGGGCGGCGGGGCGAAGGGGGTGGCGTGGTGAGTATGCTTCAGGCCCGCGCGACAACGCCGTCCTGCACGCGACAACCGCCTTGGCGCACCACCTGCTGACCCCCGTGATGTCCGGGCTGCTCGAGCGCATCCGCCGTGCGAACCGGCCGCCGTGGCACGCGATGGGCGTGGCCGAGGCACGCCGCACCTACGAGGCCGCGGCCGAGGTGCTCGAGCCGCCGCACGTGCGGCTGCCGCGCGTCGAGGACCTGACGATCCCCGCCGCCGACGGCACGCCGCTGCCCGCGCGCCTGTACGCGCCGGCGGCCGATGGCGACGCACTGCCGGCGCTGCTGTACCTGCACGGCGGCGGCTTCGTGATCGGCAGCCTGGCCACGCACGACGGGCTGTGCCGCCGGCTCGCGGCGTTGAGCGGCGGGGCGGTCGTCGCGCTCGACTACCGGCTCGCGCCGGAGCACCGCTTCCCGACCGCCGTCGACGACGCCTGGGCCGTGCTGCGCTGGCTGCACGCGCACGGCGCCGGGCTGGGCCTGGACCCGACACGCCTGGCGGTCGGCGGCGACAGTGCCGGCGGCACGCTGGCCGCGGTGGCCGCGATCCTCGCGCGCGACCACGCCTTGCCGCTGGCGCTGCAGCTGCTGATCACGCCGGGCACCGGCGCGGCGGCCGACACGGCGTCGCACAAGCTGTTCGCCAATGGCTTCCTGCTCGACGCGGCGACGATCGAGTGGTTCTTCGACCACTACGTCGACCGCCACCAGCGCCACGACTGGCGCTTCGCGCCGCTTCTGGCCGACGACCTCGACGGCGTCGCGCCGGCCTGTGTCATCCTCGCCGAGTGCGACCCGCTGGTCGACGAAGGGTTGGCCTACGCCGACCGCCTGCGCGCGGCCGGCGTGCCGGTCGCGCTCGAGCTGTACCGCGGGCTGACCCACGACTTCATCAAGATGGGGCGCGTGCTGAAGGAGGCGGGGCTGGCGCAGCAGGCCGCCGCCGACGCGCTCCGAGCCGCCTGGAGACCCACCGCATGACGACGACCCGCCGCGACTTCCGCCACTTCGACACCCTGCGCGTGCGCTGGGCCGAAGTCGACATGCAGAAGATCGTCTTCAACGGCCACTACCTGATGTACTTCGACACCGCGGTGGCCGGCTACTGGCGCGCGATGGCGCTGCCGTACCACGAGACGATGGCGCTGCTGCAGGGCGACCTCTACGTGCGCAAGGCGACGCTCGAGTACCACGCGTCGGCGCACTACGAGGACCGCCTCGACGTCGGTCTGCGCTGCGCGCGCATCGGCAACTCGTCGATGCAGTTCGTCGGCGGCGTGTTCCGCGGCGACGAGCTGCTGGTCTCGGGCGAGCTGGTCTACGTCTTCGCCGACCCGACGACGCAGACCTCGCAGCCGGTGCCGGCGCAGCTGCGCGACGCGCTCGACGC
>JBBION010000003.1:28030-30085 GCA_037443345.1 Rubrivivax sp.
TGCGAGGTGCTGCTGCACGCGCAGCGCAGCGCCGAGGGCTTCTACCGCCGCCTCGGTTTCGCGGTGCGTGGCGAGCCTTTCGACGAGGCCGGCATCGCGCACGTCGCGATGGCGAAGGCGATCGCGCCGCCGGTGGTGGCAGGCTGACACGCCACGCTCAGGTCGCCGACTCGAAGACCTCGACGTGGCGTTCGCCGAGTCGCCCGGCGGGTAGCGCGAGCGCCGCGCGTTCGATCGCGGCGGCGAGGGCGTCGTCGATGCCGCCGGCGGCGACGTAGGTTTCCATCAGCGTGACCGGCTGGCCCGCCACCGGCGGGCGGCGCCACACGTCGGCCTGCACGCCGGCGTGGTCCTGCCGCAGCCGCTGCTGCATCAAGCACACGGCGTCGACCGTCGCCGAAAGGCGGGCCGGCTCGACGCGGTAGTAGACGAACAGCGCGCGGCCCGCGGGGGCCGACGGCGCGGGCGCAGCCGGCATTCCAGCCTTCAGCCCGGCTCGCCGACGGGGTAGGGCATCGCAACGCGGTGCAATGCCGGTCCGTCGGGTGCACCGAGATGCAGTGGCTGTTCGAGCGCGGCGAGCTTGAGCTCGACGAGCGCGAGGTGACCGCCGTCGGGCAGCGGCGCCGCGTTGGCGACCAGGCCGGCCGGCTGCGAGGGGTCGTCGGCAGCGAACACCTCCTGGCCGGGCGCCGCGGGTGCGGCGGTGCGGCACAGGAACGCACGGCGCTTGAGCGTGCCGCGGTACTGGCTGCGCGCGACGACTTCCTGTCCCGGGTAGCAGCCCTTCTGGAAGTTCACGCCGCCGACCAGCTCGAGGTTGACCATCTGCGGCACGAACTGTTCGACCGTCGCGGCGACGACGACGGGCACGCCGCTGGCCACCTCGAGCGCCTGCCAGTACGGCAGCGGCAGCGCGGGCAGGGCGGGCGGCGCCTCGCCGCTGGGCTGCATGAGCAGCGCGCGCGGCACGCCGGCCACGTCGGGCAGGCGGATCAGCCGGCCCGCATTCGCTCCGCCGACCCGCCACGCGGCTACAGGCCAGGCATCGCCGGCCCACGCGAGCGCCGACGGCCCGGCCAGCCCGACGAGCCGCCACGCAGCGCCCGCGTCGGCCAGCTTGCATTTCGCGCGCAGCACGAACATCGACAGGCGCTTCAGCGCGGCCGGCAGCACGTCGGCGCTGCACGCGAGGAACACGGTGTCGGGCTGCGCTCGCCACAGGACGAAGCTCGCGAGCAGCCGGCCCTTGGCCGAGCAGTAGCCCGCCAGCCGCGCCTGGCCGTCGCCGAGGTGCTCGACGTCCTGCGTCAGCTGGCCGTGCAGGAAGTGCGCGGCGTCGGCGCCCTCGGCGCGGATCAGGCCCCAGTGCGGCAGCACCACGGCCCCGTCGGCCGGGATCGTCGGCATCGGCTGCACGGCGGCGGTGGGCGAGGCGGTCGAAGTCATGGCGACGATTATCATCAGCCGCAATGGGGGACACGGTCGTCAGGGGCGTCGGCGCAGGGCACGCATGAAGTGGCGGTGGCTGCTCGCCGGGCTGGCCGTGCCTGCGCTGCTCGCCGCGGCCGCGGCCGGCGTCGCTTCGTGGTGGCTGCAGCGTCCGCTGCCGCTGGCGCAGCCCGTCGTCGAGGTGTCGATCGAGCGCGGCACGTCGCCGCGCGCCGTCGCGCAGGCCTGGGTCGACGCCGGCGTGCGCACCTCGCCCGAACTGCTGTACCAGTGGTTCCGCTGGTCGGGCGACGCGCCGCGCATCCGCGCCGGCAGCTACGAGGTGCACACCGGCGTCACGCCGCACGAACTGCTGGCCAAGATGGTGCGCGGCGACGAGGTGCTCGAGGCCGTGCGGCTGATCGAGGGCTGGACGTTCCGCCAGTTCCGCGCCGCGCTCGCCGCGGCGCCGAACCTGCGCGCGACGATCACCGGGCTGAGCGACGCCGACGTGATGGCCGCGATCGGCGCGCCGGACAAGCCCGCCGAGGGCTGGTTCTTCCCCGACACCTACCTGTACAGCCGCGGCGTCAGCGACCTGACGGTGCTCAAGCGCGCGCACGC
>JBBION010000004.1:0-29919 GCA_037443345.1 Rubrivivax sp.
GCCGCCGCGGCGCGCCGCGCCGGCGCCGCACCGCGGCGACGACATCGTCCAGCGTCGCATCGGGCGCGAGGCCCGCGCCGGCCAGCGCGACGCCGAGCCGCTCGCCGACGGCGTCGAGCAGGTTGAGCCAGTCCATCGAGTCGAGGTCGACCTGCTCGCGCAGCGGCCGTGCCGCGTCGAGCGCATGCAGATCGGCTTCGGGGGCCAGGGCCTGCAGCGTCGCCAGCACCGCGGCGCGGTCGTCGGTCGGGGCGGCGGCGTCCATGCGGCGCGCAGTCTATGCGGTGCGCCCGCCGTGCCACCGCCGGGTTCGCGAGACTCTGTATGTCCATCCAGTATGCTCGCGGCCTTGCGATGGCCGCTGTCCTTCACCGTTCCAACCCGTTCGACGCGCTGAACGACGAGCAGCTCGCGGCGGCCGAGCACGGCCTGCGCGACGCGACGGCGCCGCCGCTGCTCGTCGTCGCCGGTGCCGGTACCGGCAAGACGATGACGCTGGCCGCGCGCGTGGCCAAGCTCGTGCTCGCCGGTGCCGACCCGCAGCGCGTGCTGCTGCTGACCTTCTCGCGCCGCGCCGCGCACGAGATGGCGCAGCGCGCCGGGCGCCTGCTGCACGCGGCGCTCGGGCTGCCGGCCACGCTGGCGCCGCCGCAGCTGCCGTGGGCCGGCACGTTCCACGCGGTGGCGGCTCGCCTGTTGCGCGAGCACGCCGAGCGCATCGGGCTCGCGCCGTCGTTCACGATCCTCGACCGCGGCGACGCCGAGGACCTGATGGGCCTGGTGCGCCAGGAACAAGGGCTGGCCGCCACGGCGCGGCGCTTCCCGCTGCCGGGCACGTGCCTGGCGATCGGCTGGCGCGCCGTCAACGCGCGCCAGCCGGTCGAGGACGTCGTGCGCGACGCGTTCCCTTGGTGCCTGGGCTGGGAGGACGAGTTGCGCCGGCTGCTGCGCGCCTACGTGGCCGAGAAGCAGCGCCAGCAACTGCTCGACTACGACGACCTGCTGCTGTACTGGCAGCTGCTGCTCGAAGAGCCGGCGCTGGCCGACGCGCTGCGCGCGCGCTTCGACCACGTGCTGGTCGACGAGTACCAGGACACGAACCGGCTGCAGGCCGCGATCCTGCACGGCCTCAAGCCCGATGGGCAGGGTCTCACGGTGGTCGGCGACGACGCGCAGGCCATTTACGGCTTCCGCGCCGCCGAGGTGCGCCACATCCTCGACTTCCCGGCGCAGTTCGCGCCGCCGGCGCGCGTCGTCACGCTGACGCGCAACTACCGCTCGACGCAGCCGCTGCTCGCCGCGTCGAACGCCGTCATCGCACTGTCGCCGCAGGGTTTCGCGAAGACGCTGTGGAGCGATCGAGAGGGCGAGCGGCCACGGCTGGTCGCCGTCGACGACGAGGCCGCGCAGGCGCGCTGGGTCGCCGACGAGGTGCTGCGCCGGCGCGAGGAGGGGCTCGCGCTCAAGCAGCAGGCGGTGCTGTTCCGCACCGCGCAGCACAGCACGGCGCTCGAACTCGAGCTGGCGCGGCGCGACATTCCGTTCGTGAAGTTCGGCGGCCTGAAGTTTCTCGAGGCGGCGCACGTGAAGGACCTGCTGTCGGTCCTGCGCTGGGTGCAGAACCCGCGCCACCGGCTCGCGGGGCTGCGCGTCGCGCAGAGGGTGCCGGGCGTCGGCCCGGCGCACGCGCGGCGGCTCGTCGACGCGATGGTGCAGGCGGCCGACCCAGTGCAGGCGATGCACGACTTCCGCCCGCCGCGCGCCGCGGCGGCCGACTGGCCGGCGTGGCTCGAGGCGGCCGCCGCGCTGCGCGAGGGGGATTGGCCCGCCGACGTCGCGCGCGCGCTGCAGTGGTACCGCCCGCACTTGGAGCGGCTGCACGACGACGCCGCCGTGCGGTTCGCCGACCTCGAGCAGCTCGCGCGGCTCGCCGTCGGCTACCCGAGCCGCGCGCGATTTCTCGCCGAGCTGACGCTCGACCCGCCGCAGGCCACGAGCGACGAGGCCGGTGCGCCGCACCGCGACGAGGACTACCTCGTGCTGTCGACGATCCACGCCGCGAAGGGCCAGGAGTGGAGCGCGGTGGTCGTGCTGAACGCGGTCGACGGCTGCCTGCCGTCGGACCTCGCGACCGGCAGCGTGGCCGAGATCGAGGAAGAGCGCCGGCTGCTGTACGTCGCGATGACGCGCGCGAAGCGCCACCTCGCGCTGCTGGTGCCGCAGCGCTTCCACGTCACGGCGCAGCACCGGCTCGGCGACCGCCACGTCTACGCGGCCCTGACGCGCTTCGTGCCGCCGTCGGTGGCGGCGTGGTTCGACGTCGAGACCGCCGTCACCGACGCGGCGGCCGGCGACGGGGATGGGGCCGGCGACGGCCCGGTCGTCGACCTCGCGGCGCGCGCCCGCGCGGCGTTCTGAGCGGCGCGCCTCTCAACCTCTCAGCGCCAGGCCGGCGCGTTCGCGAGCCGCGCGGGGTCGAAGCGGTCGACCTCGTGCAGCAGCTCGACGAAGCGGTCGCTGACGTGGTCGATCACGGCGCGGCCCTTGTCGGCGCTGGCGCGGGAGGCGTCGCCGCACGCGCCGAGCGGGTTCAGGTCCTGCGTCTGCCAGCCGAGCTTGCCGGTGCTCGTGATCGACAGGAAGCGGTGGCCCTCGGCGAGCTGCTCGGTCAGCGAGCCGAAGCGCTGCGCGCGGTCCATGCGCACGTGCTGCGGCGCGAGTGCCAGCATCACCGAGGTCTCGAGGTCGCCGCCGTGGATGCCGTGGCGCAGCTCGTGGTCGTCGAACATGCCCGGCGGCAGGCCGAGCGCGGTCCAGTTGGTGGCCACGACCATCACGCCGTGCTTCTCGCGCAGGTCGCGCGTGACGACGTCCATCAGGTTCATCTGCCCGCCGTGCGTGTTGAAGAACACGAACTTGCGCACGCCGCTGCGCACGACGCCGGCGGCCACCTCCATCCACAGTTCGATCAGCGTGTGCGCCGACAGCGTGAGCGTGCCGGGGTACCGCGCGTGCTCGTTGCTCTTGCCGAACGGCAGCGTCGGCAGGAACAGCACCGGCAGCGTGTCGGGCAGCTTGGCGATCGTCGCGGCGACGAGTCCGTCGGCGATCGCGAAGTCGGTCGCGAGCGGCAGGTGCGGCCCGTGCTGCTCGGTGGCGGCGATCGGCAGCACGGCGATCAGCCGCTCGCGCGGCAGCTGCGCGAGCTGCTCGCTCGTGTGGTCGGCCCAGTGGCGGCTGTGCCAGGCGGTCATCGGCGCTTCCTCGTCGCGGTGGGGTGGGCTGTCGGCCGGGGTGGCATCGCGATGATCGCCGATCGTGCGGCGCGCGGCAGCAGCCCGCCGCCGCTACCATCGCCCCCCGATGTCGACGCCGCCTGCCGTTCCCGTTGCCTCGCCGAGCGCCGCGGCGCCGCTGTGGCCGGGGCTGCTGCTGGCCGCGGGCGGGGCAGTCGCGTTCTCGGGCAAGGCGATCATCGTCAAGCTCGCGTACCGCCACGGCGTCGACGCGGTGACGCTGATCATGCTGCGCATGCTGTTCGCGCTGCCGCTGTTCGTGCTGCTGGCGTGGTGGGCCGGGCGAGGCAAGCCGCCGCTGACGGCGCGCGACTGGCGCGTCGTCGCCGCGCTCGGCTTCAGCGGCTACTACCTCGCGAGCTTCCTCGACTTCCTCGGGCTGCAGTACGTCAGCGCGAGCTTCGAGCGGCTGATCCTGTACCTGAACCCGACACTGGTGCTGCTGCTGGGCGCGCTGCTGTTCAAGCGGCGGTTCGGCGCGCGCGAGCTGGCGGCGCTGGCGGTGAGCTACGCCGGCGTCGCGCTCGTGTTCGGCCACGAGGCCAGACTCGAGGGGCCCCACGTCGTGCTCGGCGCCGCGCTGGTGTTCGGCAGCGCGGTGAGCTATGCGCTGTACCTGGTCTACAGCGGCGAGGAGGTGCGCCGGCTCGGGTCGCTGCGGCTCACGGGGCTGGCGACGACGGTGGCGTGCGTGCTGTGCATCGGCCAGTTCGCGCTGCTGCGTCCGCTCGAGGTGGCGTGGACGGTGGCGCCCGAGGTGATCTGGCTGTCGGTGCTCAACGCGGTGGCGTGCACCTTCGCGCCGGTGATCATGGTGATGATGGCCATCGAGCGCGTCGGCGCGACGCTGGCGTCGCAGACGGGCATGATCGGGCCGATGAGCACGATCGTGATGGGCGTGCTGATCCTGGGCGAGCCGTTCAACGCCTGGGTCGCGGCGGGCACGGCGCTGGTGCTGCTGGGCGTGTGGATGCTCACGCGGGCGAGGTGAGGGGCCCACCCCCGCAGCGCCTGCGGCGCGCCCCCTCGAGGGCGCGCCGCCCGCGGACCGGCACAGCCGGATCCGCGGCGGGCGCTTGACAGCGCTGCGTGGAGGGTCTGTCGGCGCGGCACGGACAGAACGACGCACGGAATCGCAACGATCACGACGAGGAACGACGATGGATCTGGGACTGCAGGGCAAGTGGGCGCTGGTGTGCGCTGCGAGCAAGGGGCTGGGCAAAGGCTGCGCCGCCGCGCTGGTGCGCGAGGGCGTGCACGTCGTCGTCACGGCGCGCGGGCCCGACGCGCTGGAGGCGACCGCGGGCGAGCTGCGCGCGCTGAACCCGGCCGTCGAGGTGCGCACGGTGGCGGGCGACATCACGACGCCGGCCGGGCGCGCGGCGGCGCTGGCGGCGTGCCCGCAGGTCGACATCCTCGTCAACAACGCCGGCGGCCCGCCGCCGGGCGACTTCCGCGACTGGGACCGCGATGCGTGGATCGCCGCGCTCGACGCCAACATGCTCACGCCGATCGAGCTGATCAAGGCCACCGTCGACGCGATGGCCGAGCGCGGCTTCGGGCGCGTCGTCAACATCACGTCGGGCGCGGTGAAGGCGCCGATCGACATCCTGGGCCTGTCCAACGGTGCGAGGAGCGGCCTGACCGGCTTCGTCGCCGGTCTGGCGCGCCAGCCGCGGCTCGCGTCGCGCAACGTGACGATCAACAACCTGCTGCCGGGCCCGTTCGACACCGACCGCCTGCGCGGCACGATGCAGGGCGCCGCGGCCACGAGCGGGCGCAGCATCGAGGCCGTGATGGACGAGCGCCGCCAGCTCAACCCGACGCGGCGCTTCGGCACGGCCGACGAGTTCGGCGCGCTGTGCGCCTTCGTCTGCAGCGTGCACGCCGGCTACCTGACGGGGCAGAACCTGCTGATCGACGGCGGCGCGTACCCGGGCACGTTCTGACGCCGGGTCCCCGAAACGACGAAGCCCGCCGGTGGCGGGCTTGGGGGCGCGGGGGCTGCGCGCGTTCAGCGCGCGGCGGTGGTGGCCGGCGCGCCGCGGGCGGGCTCGATGCCGATGCCGGCGCCGGTGGACGGCTTCGCGGCCGCGACGCGCTGCGCCTCGTGCATGCAGCCGTCGACGACGCGCTGGCCGAGCTTGGTGTCGATCATCATCGACTTGGTCGCGATCTGCACGATCAGCATCTGGCCGCGCACGTCCTCGAGGCGCACGGCGCCGGTGTGCGACAGCACCGGCTTCATCGTGTAGGTGCGGTTGCGGAACGACACGTCGATGTAGCCGTCGTGCCTGGGGTTCATCGCGACGTTCAGCGTCTGGTTGAACTCGCACTGGTACTCGCCGAAGTGCGCCATCGACGCGGCGGCCATCTGCTCGCCGCCGGCGGCCGGCAGGTCGACCGGTGTCGGCGCCGCGGCGGGCGCGGCGCTGCGCGCGGGCTGGCTCGCGATGCGGTTGGCCTTGGCCTGCGGCGACGACGTCGCGGCCGGTGCGGACTGGGCGAGCACGGCGCCCGGCAGGGCGAAGGCGACGGCGGTGGCGATCAGGGCGAGACGCTTCATCGATGGGCTCCCGGTGGCGAGATGGGCGCATTGTGAGCGTGCACGCCGCGGCAGGTGAATCCGGATGTTGCGGCGCGGGCACATTTCTCGTTTTCGCCGCGCGCCGACGGAACCCGGCGCGCCGCGTGCCGGGAATCAGGACTCGGCTTCGAAGTAGGCGCGTCGCACCTCGGCGGGCAGTTGCGGCCCGCCGGGGTACGACGTGCGCCACGCGCGCTCGAGCACCTGCCAGAAGTAGCGGTAGCTGGCGCGGTCGTGCAGCGTGTCGAGGTGGCTGATCGGCGCCCAGTGCGCCGCGCGCGCCTTGGCGATGATCTCGATGGCCTGGTCGACCTCGGCGACGCTGGGCGTGAACGCGTCGATGATCGGGCGCACCTGCGCCGGGTGGATGCTCCACATGCGCGTGTAGCCGAGCTCGCGCGCCGCGCGTGTGGCGGCCTCCTGCAGCTTGGCCGGGTGCTTGAACTCGGTGACGACGCAGTGCGACGGCGTCTTGCCCGCGGCGTGGCAGGCGGCGGCGATCTCGAGCTTGGCGCGCACGACGAGCGGGTGCTCGAACTGGCCGCGCGCGCTTATCGCCGACTGCGGGATCGCGCCGCGGTGCGCCGAGACGAAGTCCATCAGCCCGAACGACAGCGACTCGACGCGCGGGTGCGCGGCCAGCGCGTGCACGTCGCGCAGCGCGCCGTGCGTCTCGACCAGCGCGTGCAGCGGGATCGGCCGCTCGAGGCAGGCGCCGGCGGCGACGTGATCGATGGCCTGCGCCGCGGCGTGCAGGTCGGCCACCGCGTCGACCTTGGGGATCATCAGGTACGCCAGCCGCGCGCCGGCGCGGCGCACGATCACCTCGACCATGCCGAAGAAGGCCGGGTGCGACACCGGGACGACGCGCGCGCCGACGCGCCCGTGCACGTTCAGCGGCGACGTGACGAGCTCGGCGATGCGGTACGCCTGCTCGATCTCGCCGCCCACGGGCGCGCCGTCCTCGCCGTCGAGCGTGACGTCGAACACCGGCCCCAGCTCGGCCTGCAGCTCGAGGCTCTTGCGCATGCGTTCGGGCACGCCCGCGTAGTGGTCGCACACCGGCAGCGAAGGCGGGCGCTCGCCGGCGCCGAACAGCGCGTCGCGCGGGTGGACGGTGGACGACAGGGTCATCGGCGGGCGAATGTAGAGGTGGACGGGGACGAAAAGCGCGGCGGCCGGCAGGCTGCGCACCTGCCGGCCGCGGGCCGGGGCCGCGTGCGCGGCGCTCAGAGCAGGTGCTTGACGCCGTCCTGCTCGCTCGTCAGCTCGGCCAGCGTCTTGTCGATGCAGCCCTGGCTGAACTCGTCGATCGGCAGTCCCTCGACGATCTTGTAGTCGCCGCCGGCACAGGTCACGGGGAAGCCGAACATCACGTCCTTCGGGATGCCGTACTCGCCGTTGCTCGGCACGCCCATCGTGACCCACTCGCCTTTCGTGCCCAGCGCCCAGTCGCGCATGTGGTCGATCGCGGCGTTGGCCGCCGACGCCGCCGAGCTCAGCCCGCGCGCCTCGATGATGGCGGCGCCGCGCTTGCCGACCGTCGGCAGGAACACGTCCTTGTTCCACGCGTGGTCGTTGATCATGTCCTTGACGCTCGCGCCGTCGATCGTCGCGAACCGGTAGTCGGCGTACATCGTCGGGCTGTGGTTGCCCCACACGCACAGCGACTTGATGCTCGCCACCGGCTTGCCGGTCCTGGCGGAGATCTGGCTCAGCGCGCGGTTGTGGTCGAGCCGCAGCATCGCGGTGAAGTTGCGGCGGTCGAGGTCGGGTGCCGACTTCATCGCGATGTAGGCGTTGGTGTTGGCCGGGTTGCCGACGACGAGCACCTTGACGTGGCGGCTGGCGCTGGCGTTGAGCGCCTTGCCCTGCGCGGTGAAGATCTGCGCGTTGGCGGCCAGCAGGTCGGCGCGCTCCATGCCGGGGCCGCGCGGACGCGCGCCCACCAGCAGCGCGTAGTCGGTGTCCTTGAACGCCTTCGTCGCGTCGCTGTGCGCCTCCATGCCGGCGAGCAGCGGGAACGCGCAGTCCTCGAGCTCCATCATCACGCCCTTGAGCGCCTTCTGCGCTTTCTCGTCGGGGATCTCGAGCAGCTGCAGGATCACCGGCTGGTCCTTGCCGAGCATCTCGCCCGAGGCGATGCGAAACAGCAGGGCGTAACCGATCTGGCCGGCGGCGCCGGTGACGGCGACGCGAACGGGCTTCTTGCTCATGGTGGGGCTCCGGAAGAGGATGGACGCGGGGCGCCGGGCAGGCCCGTCGCCGACGCTCGAAGTGTAGGGGAATCCACCTTACGCGAGCGCTTACAGCCGACCGCCGCGCGCGGCGAATCTGCGTATCTGTTGTCTTATATAAGAGAGCGAATCACGTGGACGCCGGCGCCCGCTTGTGGTGCAATCCGGCCATGCCCGCGCCTGCCGCCGCTGCCGATTCCGCCGGGGCCACCCCGGCGTTCAGCCCGCTGTACCAGCAGATCAAGGCGCTGATCACGCAAGGCCTGCAGGCCGGGGACTGGAAGCCCGGCGAGGTGATCCCGAGCGAGAACGAGCTCGCGCAGCGCTTCAAGGTCAGCCAGGGCACGGTGCGCAAGGCGATCGACGAACTGGCCACCGAGAACCTGCTCGTGCGCCGCCAGGGCAAGGGCACCTTCGTCGCGACGCACGCCGAGGCGCAGGTGCAGTACCGCTTCCTGCGCCTGGTGCCCGACGACGGCAGCGCCGAGCGCCTCGAGCGCCGCTTTCTCGACTGCCGCCGGCTGCGTGCGCCGGCCGAGGTCGCGCGCGCGCTCGACCTCAAGAGCGGCGACGCCGTGGTGCAGATCCGCCGCCTGCTGTCGTTCCGCGGCCGGCCCGTCGTGCTCGACGACCTGTGGCTGCCAGGCGCGTTGTTCAAGGGCCTGACGGCCGAGCGGCTGGCCGACTGGCGCGGGCCGCTGTACCGCCTGTTCGAAAGCGAGTTCGGTGTGCACATGGTGCGCGCCGAGGAGAAGATCCGCGCGGTGGCTGCCGATGACACCGCCGCGGCGCTGCTCGAGCGCCCGCCGGGTGCGCCGCTGCTGAGCGTCGAGCGCATCGCCTTCACGTACGGCGACCGCCGCGTCGAGCTGCGCCGTGGGCTTTACGACACCACGAATCACCACTACCGCAACGAACTGAGCTGAGTGCGGCAAGCTTGTCAGGCCCGCGTCGGGCCGCTCTCGTACGCTGCTGCATTGCAATAAACTTCGAAGGTTTCGCGCGACGCAAAGACCGCCGCAGGCGGCCCGCCGCGCGGCGCACCAGGACGAACCGACATGGCTTCACCTTCCCCGTCTTCCTCCGCGCGGCCGGTCTACCGCAACATCCACGTCACGCAGATCGTCAAGTACCGCCTGCCGCCGGCGGGCATCGTGTCGATCCTGCACCGCGTCAGCGGCGCGCTGATGTTCGTGCTGCTGCCGTTCGTGATCTGGATGTTCGACGCCAGCGTCACGTCGGAGGTGTCGTACGACGCGTTCACGAGCGCGTTCGTCGCCGGCATCGGTCCGTTCGCCGGCTGGTTCCTCAAGCTCGTCGCGCTCGCGCTGATCTGGGCGTACCTGCACCACTTCATCGCCGGCGTGCGTCACCTGTGGATGGACACGACGCACAGCGTCAGCAAGGCGCAGGGCCACGGCTCGGCGCTGTTCACGCTGGCGGCCAGCGTCGTGTTGACGCTGCTGCTCGGTGCCAAGCTGTTCGGCATCTACTGAGGTCACCGCGATGGCTGTCAACTACGGATCCAAGCGTCTCGTCGTCGGCGCGCACTACGGGTTTCGCGACTGGCTCAGCCAGCGCGTCACGGCGGTGCTGATGGCGCTGTTCACGCTCGTGCTGCTGGTGCAACTGCTGCTGCCCGGCGAGCTCGACTACGACCGCTGGAGCGGCATCTTCGCCGCGCAGTGGATGAAGGTGCTGACCTTCGTCGTCGTCGTCTCGCTGCTGTACCACGTGTGGGTCGGCATGCGCGACATCTGGATGGACTACGTCAAGCCGGTCGGCGTGCGGCTGGCGTTGCAGGTGTTCACCATCGCGTGGCTGCTCGGCTGCGCGGGGTGGGCCGTTCAAGTGCTGTGGAGGCTGTAATGCACATCGCAACGTCTCTTCCCCGTCGCCGATTCGACGTCGTCATCGTCGGTGCCGGCGGTTCGGGCATGCGCGCGTCGCTGCAGCTGGCCGAGGCCGGTCTCAACGTCGCCGTGCTGTCCAAGGTGTTTCCGACGCGCTCGCACACGGTGGCCGCGCAGGGGGGCATCGGTGCCTCGCTCGGCAACATGAGCGAGGACAACTGGCACTACCACTTCTACGACACCGTCAAGGGCAGCGACTGGCTCGGCGACCAGGATGCGATCGAGTTCATGTGCCGCGAGGCGCCGAAGGTCGTCTACGAGCTCGAGCACTTCGGCATGCCGTTCGACCGCAACCCCGACGGCACGATCTACCAGCGCCCGTTCGGCGGCCACACCGCCAACTACGGCGAGAAGCCGGTGCAGCGCGCCTGCGCCGCGGCCGACCGCACCGGCCACGCGATGCTGCACACGCTGTACCAGCGCAACGTGCGCGCGCGCACGACGTTCTTCGTCGAGTGGATGGCGCTCGATCTGATCCGCGATGCCGACGGCGACGTCGTCGGCGTCACCGCGCTCGAGATGGAGACCGGCGAGGTCTACGTCCTCGAGGCCAAGACGACGCTGCTGGCCACCGGCGGCGCCGGGCGCATCTACGCGGCGAGCACCAACGCCTTCATCAACACCGGTGACGGGCTGGGCATGGCGGCGCGCGCCGGCATCCCGCTCGAGGACATGGAGTTCTGGCAGTTCCACCCGACCGGCGTGGCCGGCGCGGGCGTGCTGCTGACCGAGGGCTGCCGCGGCGAGGGCGCGATCCTGCGCAATGCCAACGGCGAGCGCTTCATGGAGCGCTACGCGCCGACGCTGAAGGACCTCGCGCCGCGCGACTTCGTCAGCCGCTGCATGGACCAGGAAATCAAGGAAGGACGCGGCTGCGGTCCGAACAAGGACTACATCCACCTCGACATGACGCACCTGGGCGCCGAGACGATCATGAAGCGCCTGCCCAGCGTGTTCGAGATCGGGCACAACTTCGCCAACGTCGACATCACGAAGGAGCCGATCCCGGTGGTGCCGACGATCCACTACCAGATGGGCGGCATCCCGACCAACATCCACGGCCAGGTCGTCGTGCCGAAGGGCGGCGACCCGAACGCCGTCGTCAACGGCCTGTACGCGGTCGGCGAGTGCTCGTGCGTCAGCGTGCACGGCGCCAACCGGCTGGGCACCAACTCGCTGCTCGACCTGCTGGTGTTCGGCCGCGCGGCGGGCAACCACATCGTCGACACCTTCAAGCGCGCCGACCAGGCGCACAGGCCGCTGCCGAAGGACGCGCTCGACCGCACGCTCGAGCGGCTGTCGCGGCTGGACGCGAGCACCAGCGGCGAGTACGCGCAGGACGTCGCCAACGACATCCGCAAGACGATGCAGCAGCACGCCGGCGTGTTCCGCACGCAGTCGAGCATGGACGAAGGCGTCGCGAAGATCGCCGAGCTGCGCGAGCGCGTCGCGGCGATCACGCTGAAGGACAAGAGCAAGGTGTTCAACACCGCGCGCGTCGAGGCGCTCGAGGTCGAGAACCTGATCGAGGCGGCGCAGGCGACGATGGTCTCGGCTGCGGCGCGCAAGGAGTGCCGCGGCGCGCACACCGTCAAGGACTACGAGCGCGGCGCCGACGACCCCGACTGCCCGCTCGGCCGCAACGACCGCGAGTGGATGAAGCACACGCTGTGGTACGCGCAGGGCAACCGCCTCGCGTACAAGCCGGTGCAGCTCAAGCCGCTCACCGTCGACAGCGTGCCGCCCAAGGTCCGCACGTTCTGATTCGCGCAAGGAAGAGAAGTCATGGCCCAGCGCACGTTCCAGATCTACCGCTACGACCCCGACAAGGACGCCAAGCCCTACATGCAAACGCTGCAGGTCGACCTCGACGGCAGCGAGCGCATGCTGCTCGACGCGCTGATGAAGCTCAAGTCGGTCGACCCGACGCTGAGCTTCCGCCGCAGCTGCCGCGAGGGCGTGTGCGGGTCGGACGCGATGAACATCAACGGCAAGAACGGGCTCGCGTGCCTGACCAACCTGCGCACGCTGCCCGATACGGTCGTGCTCAAGCCGTTGCCCGGCCTGCCGGTGATCCGCGACCTGATCGTGGACATGACGCAGTTCTTCAAGCAGTACCACAGCATCAAGCCGTACCTCGTCAACGACACCCCGCCGCCCGAGAAGGAGCGGCTGCAGTCGCCCGAGGAGCGCGACGAGCTCAACGGCCTGTACGAGTGCATCCTGTGCGCGAGCTGCTCCACCAGCTGCCCGAGCTTCTGGTGGAACCCGGACAAGTTCGTCGGCCCGGCCGGCCTGCTGCAGGCGTACCGCTTCATCGCCGACAGCCGCGACCAGGCGACCGCCGAGCGCCTCGACAACCTCGAGGACCCGTACCGGCTGTTCCGCTGCCACACGATCATGAACTGCGTCGACGTCTGTCCGAAGGGGCTGAACCCGACGAAGGCCATCGGCAAGATCAAGGAGCTGATGGTGCGTCGCGCCGTCTGACCGAGGCACGATGGACGAACGGCTCGACACCCGGGACCTGAGCCGCCTGCGCTGGCGCTGCCGACGCGGGCTGCTCGAGAACGACTTGTTCGTCGAGCGCTTCTTCCGCCACCACGAGGAGACGATCACGACAAGGCAGGCCGCGGGGCTGACCGCGCTGATGGACCTGCCGGACAACGACCTGCTCGACCTGCTGCTCGCGCGCACCGAGCCGCGGGACGCGCTCGACCGGCCCGAAGTGCACGAGGTGCTGGCGCTGATGCGGCGCCCGCGTCCGACCGACGACTGACGAAAGGAACCTGCGATGACGCCCTCCGACGTGAAAGCCACCCTGTCGTTCTCCGACGGCAGCCCGAACATGGAGCTGCCGATCTATAAGGGCAGCATCGGCCCGGACGTGATCGACATCCGCAAGCTGTACGCGCAGACGGGCAAGTTCACCTACGACCCGGGCTTCCTGTCGACGGCGTCGTGCCAGTCGGCCATCACCTACATCGACGGCGACAAGGGCGAGCTGCTGTACCGCGGCTACCCGATCGAGCAGCTGGCCACGCAGTGCGACTTCCTCGAGGTGTGCTACCTGCTGCTGTACGGCGAGCTGCCGACGCTGGAGCAGCGCGACAAGTTCTCGAAGACCATCACCAACCACACGATGGTCAACGAGCAGATGCAGTTCTTCCTGCGCGGCTTCCGTCGCGACGCGCACCCGATGGCGGTGATGACGGGTCTGGTCGGCGCGATGTCGGCCTTCTATCACGACAGCACCGACATCAACAACCCGAAGCACCGCGAGATCGCCGCCCACCGCCTGATCGCGAAGATGCCGACGCTGGTGGCGATGTCCTACAAGTACGGTGTCGGCCAGCCGTACATGTACCCGAAGAACTCGCTGTCCTACACCGCGAACTTCATGCGCATGATGTTTGCGACGCCGTGCGAGGAGTACGAGCCGAACGACGTGCTGGTGCGCGCGCTCGACCGCATCTTCATCCTGCACGCCGACCACGAGCAGAACGCGTCGACGTCGACGGTGCGCCTGTGCGGCAGCTCGGGCACCAACCCGTTCGCGGCGATCGCCGCGGGCGTCGCGTGCCTGTGGGGCCCGGCGCACGGCGGCGCCAACGAGGCGGCGCTGAACATGCTGGAGGAGATCCAGCGCAACGGCGGCGTCGAGAAGATCGGCGAGTTCATCAGGCAGGTCAAGGACAAGAACTCGACGGTGCGGCTGATGGGCTTCGGCCACCGCGTCTACAAGAACTACGACCCGCGCGCCAAGCTGATGCGCGAGACCTGCCACGAGGTGCTCGGCGAGCTCGGGCTCGAGAACGACCCGCTGTTCAAGCTGGCGATGGCGCTCGAGAAGATCGCGCTCGAGGACGAGTACTTCGTCGCGCGCAAGCTGTACCCGAACGTCGACTTCTACTCCGGCATCGTGCAGCGCGCGATCGGCATCCCGGTGAGCCTGTTCACCGCGATCTTCGCGCTCGCGCGCACGGTGGGCTGGATCGCGCAGCTCAACGAGATGATCGGCGACCCCGAGTACAAGATCGGCCGGCCGCGCCAGCTGTTCGTCGGCTCGACGCCGCGCCAGGTCAAGCCCATCGCCGAGCGCGGCTGAGCCTGTGCCGCAATGGCCCTGCGCCAGCAAGCTGAGGGTATATACAGTATCCTTAATGCTGACGCAGGTTTGCACCCCTGCCGCCGTGGAGCAATAGATGGCCAAAGACGAGATCAAGACTCTGGTGGAACCCGACGGCTTGCGCTACAAGTCCAAGGCGCCCGGTTCGCCGTTTTCGGTGGCCGGCGCGTTCGGTGCCGGCACGATGTCGTGCTTCCTGTGCGGCAAGCACCGCCCGCGCTCGATGCTGAAGACGCGCAAGCTGCTCGGCCGCTCGCAGACGGTGTGTGCGCCCTCGTGCAAGGAACTCGAGGCGCAGCTGAAGTCCTGACGCGCGTCCCGCGTTGCCGCGTCGCCCCGCCGTGTGCGGGGCGTTTGCTTTCTGGGGCCCGCGGTGACGCCGGGCACCGCTCAGCCGGCGGCGGCCTCGAAGCCGCTCTCGAAGTGCGCGTGCATCAGCCGCGTCGCCGCCGCGGCGTCGCGCGCCGCGATGGCGGCCATGATCGCGCGGTGCTCGGCCAGCGAGTCGGCCAGACGCCCCTGCTTGAACAGCGAGTGGTGGCGGCTGAGCTTCATGACCTTGCGCAGGTCGGCCACGACCTGCTGGCTCCAGCGGTTGCCTGCGATCTCGAGCAGCGCGCGGTGCCAGCGCTCGTTGGTCGCGAAGAAGGCGTCGCGCTCGTGCACCGCGGCCTCGAGCTGCTCGTGCAGCTGCCGCAGCCGCGCGCGCTGCGCCTCGTCGGCGCTGCACGCGACGGTGCCGGCGGCGTCGCTCTCGAGCAGCGCGAGCAGGTGGTAGACCTGCGCGACGTCGTCGCGGCTCATCTCGGTGACGTAGGCGCCGCGGCGCAGCCGCATCGTCACCAGGCCCTCGACGGCGAGGACCTTCAGCGCCTCGCGCAGCGGCGTGCGGCTGATGCCGTACTCGGCGGCGAGCTTCTGCTCGTCGATCCAGCTGCCGGGGCTAAGCTCGCGGGCGAAGATCTGCTGGCGCAGCCGATCGGCCACGTCCTCGTAGAGGGCGCGGCGCTCGAGGGGGCCCGCGGCAGTCGCGGCGTCGGCGGTCGGCACGGCGGATCCGGGGTCGGGACGTCAGGTTGGCGTTGGCTTTGAATTCATAATTATGCATAATCGATCCGATCCCGCAAGCGCGTCGCCCGCGGCGGCGGGTGCAGCCGGGACGACCGCCGGGGCCGCCGCGACGCGCGGTGCCCGCCCGCCGAGGAGAACCGCATGACATCGTCGACCGCAGCCGGACCTGGATTCACGCCCGCCACGCTCGAGCAGTGGCAGCGCGCGGCCGCCAAGTCGGCGCCGGGTGGCGACGTCGGCGCGCTGGACTGGCTCACGCCCGAGGGCCTCGTCGTCAAGCCGCTGTACACCGCCGCCGACACGGCCGGGCTGCCCCACGCCGACACGCTGCCCGGCTTCGAGCCCTTCGTGCGCGGCCCGCAGGCCACGATGTACGCGGTGCGGCCGTGGACGATCCGCCAGTACGCCGGCTTTTCGACCGCCGAGGACAGCAACGCCTTCTACCGCAAGGCGCTCGCCGCCGGCGCGCAAGGCGTCAGCGTCGCGTTCGACCTGGCCACCCACCGCGGCTACGACAGCGACCACCCGCGCGTGTTCGGTGACGTCGGCAAGGCCGGCGTGGCGATCGACAGCGTCGAGGACATGAAGATCCTGTTCGACGGCATCCCGCTCGACAAGGTCAGCGTGTCGATGACGATGAACGGCGCCGTGCTGCCGGTGCTCGCCGGCTACGTCGTCGCGGCCGAGGAGCAGGGCGTCTCGCAGGAGCAGCTGTCGGGGACCATCCAGAACGACATCCTCAAGGAGTTCATGGTCCGCAACACGTACATCTACCCGCCGGAGCCGTCGATGCGCATCGTCGGCGACATCATCGAGTACACGGCGAAGAAGATGCCGCGCTTCAACTCGATCAGCATCAGCGGCTACCACATGCAGGAGGCGGGGGCGAACCAGGCGCTCGAACTCGCGTTCACGCTCGCCGACGGCAAGGAGTACGTCAAGACGGCGCTCGCCAAGGGGCTCGACGTCGACGAGTTCGCCGGCCGGCTCTCGTTCTTCTGGGCGATCGGGATGAACTTCTACCTCGAGATCGCCAAGATGCGCGCCGCGCGCCTGCTGTGGTGCCGCATCATGAAAGAGTTCGGTGCCAAGAACCCGAAGAGCCTGATGCTGCGCACGCACTGCCAGACCTCGGGCTGGAGCCTCGCCGAGCAGGACCCGTACAACAACATCGTGCGCACGACGATCGAGGCGATGGCCGGGGTGTTCGGCGGCACGCAGTCCCTGCACACCAACAGCTTCGACGAGGCGATCGCGCTGCCCACCGAGTTCAGCGCCCGCATCGCGCGCAACACGCAGCTCATCATCCAGGAGGAGACGCACATCACGAACGTGATCGACCCCTGGGCCGGCAGCTACCTGATGGAGTCGCTGACCCAACAGATGGCCGACAAGGCCTGGGCGATCATCGAGGAGGTCGACGCGATGGGCGGCATGACGAAGGCCGTCGACAGCGGCTGGGCCAAGCTGAAGATCGAGGCCAGCGCGGCCGAGAAGCAGGCGCGCATCGACAGCGGCCGCGACGTCATCGTCGGCGTCAACAAGTACCGGCTGCCGAAAGAGGAGCCGGTCGAGATCCTCGAGGTCGACAACCACAAGGTGCGCGAGCAGCAGATCGCGCGCCTGCAGAAGATCAAGGCCGCGCGCGACGGCGAGCGCGTGCGGGCTGCCCTCGCGGCGCTGACGCAGTGCGCCCGCACCGGCCAGGGCAACCTGCTCGACCTCGCCATCCACGCGATGCGTCTTCGCGCCACCGTCGGAGAAGTCAGCGATGCCCTCGAACAGGTCTTCGGCCGCCACCGCGCCGACATCCAGAAGGTGACCGGCGTGTATGCCGCCGCCTACGACAGCGCCGAGGGCTGGGACCAGCTCAAGGCCGAGATCGTCGCCTTCGCGCAGGAGCAGGGCCGCCGACCGCGGGTGATGATCGCCAAGCTCGGCCAGGACGGTCACGACCGCGGCGCCAAGGTGGTGGCCACCGCGTTCGCCGACCTCGGCTTCGACGTCGACATCGGCACGCTGTTCCAGACGCCGGAGGAGTGCGCGCGGCAGGCGATCGAGAACGACGTGCACGCGGTGGGCGTCAGCACCCTCGCCGCCGGCCACAAGACGCTGGTGCCGGCGATCATCGAGGAGCTGAAGAAGCTGGGCGGCGACGACATCGTCGTCTTCGTCGGCGGCGTGATCCCGCAGCAGGACTACGAGTTCCTCTACGCCGCCGGCGTCAAGGGCATCTACGGCCCGGGCACGCCGATCCCGGTGAGCGCCAAGGACGTGCTCGAGCAGATCAGAACTGCCGTGAAGGCGGCCTGACGGGCCGACGATGCTCGCAGCCGACCAGCAGCTCGTCGACGCCATCGTCGGCGCGCCGGGCCCCGCGCAGCGTCGCGCGATCGCCAAGGCGATCACGCTGCTCGAGTCGACGCGCGCCGACCACCGCGAGCGCGCCGACGCGCTGCTGAACGCGCTGCTGCCGGCCACCGGCCGCGCGCTGCGGCTGGGCATCTCGGGCGTGCCCGGCGTCGGCAAGAGCACGTTCATCGAGGCGCTGGGCCTGTTCCTGACCACGCGCGGTCACCGCGTCGCGGTGCTCGCGGTGGACCCGTCGTCGAGCGTCTCCGGCGGCTCGATCCTCGGCGACAAGACGCGCATGGAGCGCCTGTCGGTCGAAGAGCGCGCGTTCATCCGCCCGAGCCCGTCGGCCGGCACGCTCGGCGGCGTGGCCGAGAAGACGCGCGAGGCGATGCTGGTGCTCGAGGCGGCGGGCCACGACGTCGTGATCGTCGAGACGGTGGGCGTCGGGCAGAGCGAGACCGCGGTGGCCGGCATGACCGACATGTTCGTGCTGCTGCAGCTGCCCAACGCGGGCGACGACCTGCAGGCGATCAAGAAGGGCGTGATGGAGCTCGCCGACCTCGTCGCGATCAACAAAGCCGACCTCGACGAGGCGGCGGCGACCCGCGCACGGGCGCAGATCACGTCGGCGCTGCGCATCTTCGGCCTGCACGGGCACCCGGACCACGCCCACCACGACGCGACCGTCTGGCACCCGCGCGTGTTGCAGCTCAGCGCCCTGAAGGGCCGGGGCCTGGCCGAGTTCTGGGACGCCGTCACGCAGTTCCGCGACCTGCAGACCGCGAGCGGGCGCCTGGCGCAGCGCCGCGAGCGGCAGACCGTGGCGTGGCTGTGGGAGCGCATCGACGCCGGGCTCAAGGAGCGCTTCCGCCAGCATCCCGCCGTTGCCGCGGCGCTGCCTGCGACGACGGCCGACGTGCGCGCCGGACGCGTCGCCGCCTCGGTGGCCGCGCGGCGGTTGCTCGACCTCTTTCACTGACAACCCCGGCAGGGGACCCTGGACCATGCACGACATCATCGAACAGCTGGAAAAGAAGCGCGCCGCGGCGCGGCTGGGCGGTGGGCAGAAGCGCATCGACGCGCAGCACGCCAAGGGCAAGCTCACGGCGCGCGAGCGCCTGACGCTGCTGCTCGACGAGGGCACGTTCGAGGAATGGGACATGTTCGTCGAGCACCGCTGCGCCGACTTCGGCATGGCCGACCAGAAGGTGCCCGGCGACGGCGTCGTGACCGGCTACGGGATGATCAACGGCCGGCTGGTGTTCGTGTTCAGCCAGGACTTCACCGTCTTCGGCGGTGCGCTCAGCGAGGCGCATGCCGAGAAGATCTGCAAGGTGATGGACCAGGCGATGAAGGTCGGGGCGCCGGTCATCGGCCTCAACGACAGTGGCGGCGCGCGCATCCAGGAGGGCGTGGCGTCGCTCGGCGGCTACGCCGAGGTGTTCCAGCGCAACGTGATGGCCTCGGGCGTGATTCCGCAGATCAGCCTGATCATGGGCCCCTGTGCCGGCGGCGCTGTGTACAGCCCGGCGATGACCGACTTCATCTTCATGGTCAAGGACAGCTCGTACATGTTCGTCACCGGCCCCGAGGTCGTGAAGACGGTGACGCACGAGGAGGTCACCGCCGAGGAGCTCGGCGGCGCGACGACGCACACCACCAAGAGCGGCGTGGCCGACCTCGCGTTCGAGAACGACGTCGAGGCGATCCTGATGCTGCGGCGCTTCTTCAACTACCTGCCGCAGAACAACCGCGACAAGCCTCCCGTGCGCGCCAGCGGCGACCCGGCCGACCGGCTCGACTTCAGCCTCGACACGCTGGTGCCCGACAACCCGAACAAGCCGTACGACATCAAGGAGCTGATCGTCAAGGTGCTCGACGACCACGACTTCTTCGAGCTCCAGCCCGACCACGCGAAGAACATCGTCGTCGGCTTCGGGCGGCTGGAGGGCCACACCGTGGGCATCGTCGCGAACAACCCGATGGTGCTGGCCGGCTGCCTCGACATCAAGTCGAGCATCAAGGCGGCGCGCTTCGTGCGCTTCTGCGACGCGTTCAACATCCCGGTCGTGACCTTCGTCGACGTGCCCGGCTTCATGCCCGGCACGGCGCAGGAGTACGGCGGCATCATCAAGCACGGCGCCAAGCTGCTCTACGCCTACGCCGAGTGCACCGTGCCCAAGGTCACCGTGATCACGCGCAAGGCCTACGGCGGCGCCTACGACGTGATGAGCTCCAAGCACCTGAGGGGCGACGTCAACCTCGCGTGGCCGAACGCCGAGATCGCCGTGATGGGCGCCAAGGGCGCGGTCGAGATCATCTTCCGCGAAGACAAGGCCGACCCGGCCAAGCTCGCCGCGCGCGAGGCCGAGTACAAGGCGCGCTTCGCGAACCCCTTCGTCGCCGGCGCGCGCGGCTACATCGACGACGTGATCCAGCCGCACGAGACGCGCAAGCGCATCTGCCGCTCGCTCGTGATGCTGCGCGACAAGAAGCTGGAGAACCCGTGGCGCAAGCACGGCAACATCCCCCTGTGAGCGCGGAGAGGGCCATGTTCAGGAAGATCCTCATTGCCAACCGCGGCGACAACGGCCGACAGGCCGTTGCGGCGAAGCCAGATTGCCTGGCACGCGAAGCGTGCACAGGCGATGTCGACCCGATCGAGGTGCCCTATGTTTGAGAAGATCCTGATCGCCAATCGGGGCGAGATCGCCTGCCGCGTCATCAAGACGGCGAAGAAGATGGGCATCGCCACCGTGGCCGTCTATTCCGAGGCCGACCGCGACGCGCGCCACGTCGATCTCGCCGACGAGGCCGTGTTCATCGGCGCGGCGCCGAGCCGCGAGTCGTATCTCGCGATGGACAAGATCATCGCCGCGTGCAAGGCCACCGGCGCGCAGGCCGTGCACCCGGGCTACGGGTTCCTGAGCGAGAACGAGGAGTTCGCCAAGCGCGTCGAGGCCGAGGGCATCGTCTTCATCGGCCCGAAGCACTACTCGATCGCGGCGATGGGCGACAAGATCGCGTCGAAGAAGCTCGCGAACGAGGCCAGGGTCAACACGATCCCCGGCTGGAACGACGCGATCGGCTCGCCCGAGCAGGCGGTGCAGATCGCGCGCGACATCGGCTACCCGGTGATGATCAAGGCCAGCGCCGGCGGCGGTGGCAAGGGCCTGCGCGTGGCCTGGAACGACCAGGAGGCGTTCGACGGCTTCACGTCGTGCCGCAACGAGGCCAAGGCCAGCTTCGGCGACGACCGCGTGTTCATCGAGAAGTTCGTCGAGGGGCCTCGCCACATCGAGATCCAGGTGCTCGGCGACGCGCACGGCAACGTCGTGTACCTGTGGGAGCGCGAGTGCAGCATCCAGCGCCGTCACCAGAAGGTGATCGAGGAGGCGCCGAGCCCGTTCATCAGCGACGCGACGCGCAGGGCCATGGGCGAGCAGGCCGTCGCGCTCGCGAAGGCCGTCAAGTACCAGAGCGCCGGCACGGTCGAGTTCGTCGTCGGCCGCGACCAGAGCTTCTACTTCCTCGAGATGAACACGCGGCTGCAGGTCGAGCACCCGGTCACGGAGTGCATCACCGGGCTGGACCTGGTCGAGCAGATGATCCGCGTGGCGGCCGGCGAGCCGCTCGGCTTCGGGCAGGCGCAGGTGCGCCGCCGCGGCTGGGCGATGGAGTGCCGCATCAACGCCGAGGACCCGTTCCGCGGCTTCCTGCCGTCGACCGGCCGGCTCGTGCGCTACCAGCCGCCGCCGACGACGATGGAGGCCGCGCTGCCGGTGCCCGAGGGCGGCGGCGTGCGCGTCGACACCGGGGTCTACGAGGGCGGCGAGATCCCGATGTACTACGACTCGATGATCGCCAAGCTCGTCGTGCACGGGCTCGACCGCGACGACGCGATCGCGAAGATGCGCGACGCGCTCAACGCGTTCGTGATCCGCGGCATCGCGAGCAACATCCCGTTCCAGGCCGCGCTGCTCGCGCACCCGAAGTTCGTTGCCGGCGACTTCGACACCGGCTTCATCGCGCAGCAGTACCCGCAGGGCTTTCGCGCCGAGGACGTTCCGCACGACGACCCGGACTTCCTCGTCGCGCTCGCCGCGGCCGTCAACCGCACCTACCGCAAGCGCGCCGCGATGATCAGCGGCCAGTTGCCCGGTCACGGGCTGCAGGTCGGCAACGCCTACGTCGTCGTCGTCAAGGGCGAGGGCGGCGAGCACGCGCACCACCCTGCCGAGGTGCACGTGACCGAAGGCGCGATGCGCGTGACGGTGGGCGGCAAGAGCTACGTCATCGCGAAGGACTGGACCTACCGCGACATCCGCGCCAGCGGCACCTGCAACGGCAAGCCGTTCACCGCGCAGGTCGAGCGCCGCGGGCTGTGGATCAAGATCGCGCACAACGGCCGCGCGATCGACGCGATGGTGCTGCTGCCGCACGCGGCCGAGCTGCTGCGGCTGATGCCGCACAAGCCGCCGGCCGACATGAGCAAGTTCCTGCTGTCGCCGATGCCGGGGCTGCTGGTCGATCTCGCGGTGCAGCCGGGTCAGGCCGTGCAGGCCGGCCAGCGGCTGGCGACGATCGAGGCGATGAAGATGGAGAACATCCTCACCGCGGCGCAGGACGGCACCGTGGCCGAGCTGATGGCTGCCCGGGGCGAGAGCCTGGCGGTCGATCAACCCATCGTGAGGTTTGCATGAGCCATTCGGTCACCATCGACGCCTCGGCGCTGGGCCGGCCTTCCCCTGCCACGCCGCCGCGCTGGACGCGCGAGGCCGTGCTGGGGCTGATGTCGCAGCCGTTCATGGACCTCGTGCAGCAGGCGCACGCCGTACACCGGGCGCACTGGCCTGCCGGCGACATCGAACTCGCCTCGCTGCTGTCGGTGAAGACCGGAGGCTGCCCGGAGGACTGCGGCTACTGCCCGCAGTCGGTGCACCACGACACCGGCGTGGCCGCCAGCAAGCTGATGTCGCCCGACGAGGTGCTGGCCGCGGCGCGGGCCGCGAAGGAGGCCGGCGCCACCCGCTTCTGCATGGGCGCCGCCTGGCGAAGCCCGACGGACCGAGACGTCGAGAAGGTCGCCGCAATGGTGCGCGACGTGAGCGCGCTCGGGCTCGAGACCTGCGCGACGCTGGGCATGCTCGAGCTGGCGCAGGCGCACGCATTGGCCGACGCCGGGCTCGACTTCTACAACCACAACCTCGACAGCGCCCCCGATTTCTACCCCGGCATCATCGGCACGCGGCGGTACCAGGACCGCCTGGACACCCTCGCGGCGGTGCGCGAGGCCGGTGTGAAGGTGTGCTGCGGCGGCATCGTGGGCATGGGCGAGACGCGCGAGCAACGCGCGGCACTGGTGGCCACGCTGGCCAGCCTCGATCCACCGCCGGAGTCGGTGCCCGTCAACGACCTCGTGCGTGTGCCGGGCACGCCGCTGGCCGACACACCGACGCTGGACCCCTTCGAAGTCGTGCGCACGGTCGCCGCAGCGCGCATCACGATGCCGAACGCCCGCGTGCGTCTGTCGGCTGGCCGGCGCGAACTGGGCGAGGCGGTACAGGCGCTGTGCTTCATGGCCGGCGCCAACAGCATCTTCTATGGCGACAAGCTGCTCGTCACGGGCAACCCCGACGCCGCCGACGACCGCGCGCTGCTGCGGCGGCTGGACCTGCCCCTGACCGGAGCGCTGCGATGAGCGAACGTCCCTTCCGCGTCCTCGGCATCCAGCAGGTCGCGATCGGCGGCCCCGACAAGCAGCGCCTGAAGGCGCTGTGGGTCGACGTGCTCGGCCTCGAGGTCAAGAGCACATTCGTCAGCGAGCGCGAGAACGTCGACGAGGACATCTGCGCGCTCGGCCGCGGCCACACGGCGGTCGAGGTCGACCTGATGCAGCCTCTCGATCCCGAGAAGAAGCCCGCGGTGCACACGACGCCGCTGAACCACGTCGGCCTGTGGGTCGACGACCTGCCGAAGGCGGTCGAGTGGATGACGGCGCGTGGCGTGCGCTTCGCGCCAGGCGGCATTCGCAAGGGTGCCGCGGGCCACGACATCTGCTTCGTCCACCCGAAGGGCAGCGACGAGTTCCCGCTCGGCGGCGAGGGCGTGCTGATCGAGCTGGTGCAGGCGCCGCCGGAGGTCGTCGCGGCGCTGGGCTGATCAGACCAGCCCCGTCACCGGCACCGCCGCGCCGTGCACCGCGCGCGCGGCGTCGCCGGCGAGGAACCCGATCACGTCGGCGAGCGCGTCGGTGGCGACCCAGCGCGACGGGTCCGCGTCGGGCATCGCGGCGCGGTTGTCGGGCGTGTCGAGGATGCTCGGCAGCACGCAGTTGACGCGCACGCCGCGCTCGCGCAGTTCGGCCGACATCGACTCCGTCAGCCGGATCACGCTGGCCTTCGACGCCGCGTAGGCGCCCATCAGCGCGCCGCCGCGCAGCGCGCCGTAGGCGCCGACGTTGACGATCGCGCCGCGGCCGGCGGCGAGCATCGGCGGCACGACCGCGCGGCACATGTTCAGCATCGTGCGCGCGTTGAGGTCGAACAGCAGGGTCCAGGTCTCGTCGCGCGTCTCGTGCACTGCCTCGCCCATGCGGAACCCGCCGGCCACGTTGGCGAGCACGTCGATGCGGCCGAACCGGGCCAGCGCCGCCTGCGCCACCGCGGCGGCCTGTGCCGCGTCGCGCAGATCGGCGGGGGCGAACAGCAGGCGGTCGTGCTCGTCGCCGTGCGCCTGCGCCAGCCGGGGCCGGTCGACGTCGACCAGCACCAAGCGCGCGCCGCGCGCGGCGAAGTGGCGTGCCACCGCGCGACCGAGGTGGCCGGCTGCGCCGGTGGCCACCACCACGTGGTGCTCGAAGTCCATGCGTGCGTCTCCCGCGGTTGCGATCGAGCGATTGTCGGCCGGCCCTGCGCCGGCGCGGCCGTGCTGCGACAATAGCCGGCTCGAGGAACCCGGCCATGACGATCGCGCGCACGCTGTACGACAAGCTCTGGGACGAACACGTCGTCCGCACCGAGGACGACGGCACCGCCATCCTCTACATCGACCGCCACCTGGTGCACGAGGTCACGAGCCCGCAGGCCTTCGAGGGGCTGCGGCTGGCGGGACGCAAGCCTTGGCGCGTGAGCTCGATCGTCGCCACCGCCGACCACAACACGCCGACCACCGGCTGGGAGCGCGGGTACGACGGCATCGCCGACCCGATCAGCCGGCAGCAGATCGTCACGCTCGACGCCAACATCAAGGCCTTCGGCGCGGCGGCGTACTTCCCGTTCCTCGACAAGCGCCAGGGCATCGTGCACGTGATCGGCCCCGAGAACGGCGCGACGCTGCCGGGCATGACGGTGGTGTGCGGTGACAGCCACACGAGCACGCACGGCGCGTTCGGCGCGCTGGCGCACGGCATCGGCACGAGCGAGGTCGAGCACGTGCTGGCCACCCAGACGCTGCTGGCCAAGAAGGCCAGGAACATGCTCGTCAGGGTCGAGGGCACGCTGTCGCGCGGCTGCACCGCGAAGGACATCGTGCTCGCGATCATCGGCAAGATCGGCACCGCCGGCGGCACCGGCTACACGATCGAGTTCGGCGGCTCGGCGATCCGCGCGCTCGGCATGGAAGGGCGCATGACGGTGTGCAACATGGCGATCGAGGCCGGCGCGCGCGCCGGGCTGGTGGCCGTCGACGACAAGACGATCGAGTACGTCAGGGGGCGGCCGTTCGCGCCCACCGGCGTCGAGTGGGAGCAGGCGGTCGCGCACTGGCGCACGCTGCACTCGGACCCCGGCGCGCACTTCGACGCCGTCGTCGACCTCGACGCGAGCCAGATCCGCCCTCAGGTCACCTGGGGCACGAGCCCCGAGATGGTCGTCTCGATCGAGGACCGCGTGCCCGACCCCGACAGGGAGAAGGACGCCAGCAAGCGCAACGCGATCGAGTCCGCGCTGCGCTACATGGGCCTCGAGCCGAACAAGCCGATCGCCGACATCCGCATCGACAAGGTGTTCATCGGCTCGTGCACCAACAGCCGCATCGAGGACCTGCGCGACGCCGCGGCCGTCGTGCGCAAGGTGGGCGGCCGCGTCGCGGCGAACGTGAAGGTCGCGATGGTCGTGCCCGGTTCGGGCCAGGTCAAGGCGCAGGCCGAGCGCGAGGGGCTGCACGAGGTGTTCAGGGCCGCCGGCTTCGAGTGGCGCGAGCCCGGCTGCAGCATGTGCCTGGCGATGAACGCCGACCGCCTCGAGCCCGGTGAGCGCTGCGCCAGCACGAGCAACCGCAACTTCGAGGGCCGCCAGGGCGCCGGCGGCCGCACCCACCTCGTCAGCCCGGCGATGGCCGCCGCGGCGGCGCTGGCCGGGCATTTCGTCGACGTGCGCCGCATTTCCTGAAGGAGAGAACGACGATGAGCAAGCTGTGGATCACGCTGGCCGCGCTGGCGGCCGTGATCGGACTGAGCGCCTGCAACACGATCGAGGGCCTGGGCAAGGACCTCTCGCGCGCTGGCGACAAGATCGAAGAAGCGGCGAAGAAGAAGTAAGGACCGGCGTGGACGCCTTCACCGTGCATCAGGGGCTCGTGGCCCCGATCGACCGCGAGAACGTCGACACCGACGCGATCATCCCCAAGCAGTTCCTCAAGTCGATCAAGCGCTCGGGCTTCGGCCCGAACCTGTTCGACGAGTGGCGCTACCTCGACCGCGGCGAGCCGGGCCAGGACCCGGCCTCGCGCAAGCCCAATCCCGACTTCGTGCTCAACCAGCAGCGCTACGCCGGCGCGTCGATCCTGCTCGCGCGCAGGAACTTCGGCTGCGGCTCGAGCCGCGAGCACGCGCCGTGGGCGATCCAGCAGTACGGCTTTCGCGCGCTGATCGCGCCGAGCTTCGCCGACATCTTCTTCAACAACTGCTTCAAGAACGGGCTGCTGCCGATCGTGCTGCCGGAGTCGCAGGTCGCGCGGCTGTTCGACGAGGTCGCCGCGTTCCCGGGCTATGCGCTGACGGTCGACCTGCCGCGGCAGGTCGTCGTCAAGCCCGACGGCAGCGAGCTGCCGTTCGATGTGCAGCCATTCCGCAAGCAGTGCCTGCTCAACGGCTGGGACGACATCGGCCTGACGCTGCGTCACGCCGACGCGATCCGCGCGTTCGAGGCCGAGCGGCTGGCGAAGATGCCTTGGCTCGCGCACCGCGCGGTCGGCTGAAGGACGACGCATGAAGATCGCGATCCTGCCCGGCGACGGCATCGGCCCCGAGATCGTCGCCGAGGCGGTCAAGGTGCTGCAGGCGCTCGAGCTGCCGCTCGAGATGGACACGGCGCCGGTCGGCGGCGCGGCCTACGAGGCGCACGGTCACCCGCTGCCCGACGCGACGCTGAAGCTGGCCCAGGCCGCCGACGCCGTGCTGTTCGGCGCGGTGGGCGACTGGAAGTACGACAAGCTCGAGCGCCACCTGCGCCCCGAGCAGGCGATCCTGGGCCTGCGCAAGCACCTCGGGCTGTTCGCCAACCTGCGCCCGGCCGTGTGCTACCCGCAGCTGACGCACGCGTCGAGCCTGAAGCCCGAGCTGGTGGCGGGGCTGGACATCCTCATCATCCGCGAGCTGACCGGCGACATCTACTTCGGGCAGCCGCGCGGGCGCCGCACCGCGCCCGACGGCGCCTTCGCCGGCGCGCCCGAGGCGTTCGACACGATGCGCTACAGCCGCCCCGAGATCGAGCGCATCGCGCACGTCGCGTTCCAGGCCGCGCGCAAGCGTGCCGCGGCAAGCGGGCGGTCGAACGCCCGCGGGAAGGTCACCAGCGTCGACAAGGCCAACGTGCTCGAGACGTTCCAGTTCTGGAAGGACGTCGTCACCGAGGTGCACGCGCAGTACCCCGACGTGACGCTCGAGCACATGTACGTCGACAACGCCGCGATGCAGCTCGTCAAGGCGCCGAAGGCGTTCGACGTGCTCGTCACCGGCAACATGTTCGGCGACATCCTGTCGGACGAGGCAGCGATGCTGACCGGCTCGATCGGCATGCTGCCGTCGGCATCGTTGGATGCGAACAACAAGGGCCTCTACGAGCCCAGCCACGGCAGTGCGCCGGACATCGCCGGCAAGGGCGTCGCGAACCCGCTGGCTACAATCTTGTCCGCTGCCATGATGCTTCGCTACTCGCTCGCCCAGCCCGAAGCCGCCGACCGCGTCGAGCGCGCGGTGCAGGCCGTGCTGTCCGCGGGTCTGCGCACCGGCGACATCTGGAGCGAGGGCACGACGCGGGTCGGCACGCGCGAGATGGGTGACGCCGTGGTCGCGGCGATCACCGGCAAAACCATCACGAAGAGCTAGCCGCTCTCGGGTCGTCTCGCCTCCACCTCCTGGACCCCGGCGACACGAGCCGGGGCACCGAGGGGTCCGGATCACACTGGAAAGGCAAGACTGAGATGGCTACTTCGCACCCACCGCTGGTCGGCATCGTCGGCTGGCGCGGCATGGTCGGCTCCGTGCTGATGGAGCGCATGCGCGCCGAGCGCGACTTCGACCTCATCGAGCCGCTGTTCTTCTCGACGTCGAACGCCGGCGGCGCGGCGCCCGCGATGGCGAAGAACGAGACGACGCTGCGCGACGCGCACGACATCGACGCGCTCAAGCGCTGCGACGTCGTCCTCACCTGCCAGGGCGGCGACTACACGACCGAGGTCTTCCCGAAGCTGCGCGCCGCGGGCTGGAACGGGCACTGGATCGACGCCGCGAGCACGCTGCGCATGAAGGACGACGCCGTCATCGTCCTCGACCCGGTCAACCTGCCGGTGATCAAGAACGCGCTGGCCAAGGGCGGGCGCAACTGGATCGGCGGCAACTGCACCGTCAGCTGCATGCTGATGGGCGTGGGCGCGCTGTACAAGGCGGGGCTGGTCGAGTGGATGAGCTCGATGACCTACCAGGCCGCCAGCGGCGGCGGCGCGCAGCACATGCGCGAGCTGCTGACGCAGTTCGGCACGCTCCACGCCGAGGTCAGGGCACTGCTCGACGACCCCGCGAGCGCGATTCTCGAGATCGACCGCAAGGTGCTGGCGCGCCAGAAGGCACTGACGGCCGACGAGACCGCGAACTTCGGCGTGCCGCTCGGCGGCTCGCTGATCCCGTGGATCGACAAGGACCTCGGGGTCGGCAAGGGCCGCGACGAGGCCGGCTGGGGCGTGTCGCGCGAGGAATGGAAGGGCATGGCCGAGACGAACAAGATCCTCGGCCAGGGCGACGGCTTCGGCACCCCCGCGGTGCCGGTCGACGGCTTCTGCGTGCGCGTCGGCGCGATGCGCTGCCACAGCCAGGCGCTGACGTTCAAGCTGAGGAAGGACGTGCCGGTCGCCGACCTCGAGGCGATGATCGCCGCCGACAACGACTGGGTGAAAGTGGTGCCGAACACCCGCGAGGCCACGCTGCAGCACCTGACGCCGGTGGCGGTGACGGGCACGATGACGATCCCCGTCGGGCGCATCCGCAAGCTGGCGATGGGCCCACAATACGTGGGGGCGTTCACGATCGGCGACCAGTTGCTGTGGGGCGCGGCCGAGCCGCTGCGGCGCATGCTGCGCATTCTGCTGGAGGCCTGAGGCGCCGCCGCGCGGGCGCCGCGGCCGGGACGCGACGGGCGTTCGGACCAAAGAAGCGTGACAAATACAGGCCGAAACGCGACTTTGGGTGAGGCTCATCGCCGATATGCTTGATTTCGCGGCGGTTTCGGCCGATCGACAATGGCCGTCCGGGGACTAGACTCGGCGGCAGCGGACCCTTGACGGTCCGTCCAGACTCGTTGGGAGAGGCTTTGAACGTCAGTCCTGTCAAGACAGGGCGTTTTGCCCTGAAGAGCGTGGCGGCAGCAGCCCTGTGTGTCCTGGCCTCCGGGTCGTGGGCGCTGGGACTGGGGCGGCTGCAGGTGCAATCGGCGCTGGGCGAAACGCTGCGCGCGGAGATCGACGTCACCAGCCTGACGCCGGACGAAGCGGCGTCGCTGCAGGTGCGCGTCGCGCCGCCCGAGTCGTATCGGGCCGCCGGCCTCGATTACAGCGCGGTGCTGCCGAGCACGCGCGCCACGCTGGTGCGGCGCCCCGACGGCCGTGCCGTGCTGCGGCTGACGAGCGACCGACCGGTGCAGGAGCCTTTCGTCGACGTCATCCTCGAGATGACGTGGGCCAGTGGCCGCCTGGTGCGCGAGTACACGGTGCTGCTCGATCCCCCGCGCGTCATGCCGGCCCCGCCGGTGCAGGCGACGGCGCCCGGCGTCACGTCGCCGGTGACGTCCGCGCCCGCGGCGCCGGCCGCACCGATCGCGGCGGCGCCGCCGCCGGCGGA
>JBBION010000005.1:0-7212 GCA_037443345.1 Rubrivivax sp.
ACGCCGCCGTGTTCGTCGCCGCCGACGGCCGCGGCGGCGCGCGTGCCCACCGCGTGCACCTGCGCCCGCTGGACGGCGCGGGCGAGCGGCGCTTCGTCGCGTCGCTGGCCGACGTGACCGAGCAGCGCCAGCTCGCCGACCGGCTCGACCTGGTGCAGGAGTTCGGCCGCATCGGCTCCTGGGAGCGCGACGTGCGCACGCTCGACGGCCGCTGGGACCGGCACATGTTCCGCTTCTGGGACCTCGAGCCGACCGACGGCACGCCGAACTTCGCCGCCGCGATCCACCGCGTGCCGCCCGAGGACCGTCTCGACGAGGCGTTTCGCGCGTCGCTGCGGCATGCCGGCACCTACAGCGCGCGCTTTCGCGTGCTGCGCGCCGACGGGGGCGTGCGCCGGCTGCACTCGCAGTGGCGCGTGATCGACGGCGCCGACGGCCGCCCCGAGCGCGTGGTCGGCGTGATGATGGACGACACCGAGGCGTTCGAGCTCGCGCGCTCGGTCGAGACGGCGCAGCAGCAGCTGCGCCTCGCGCTCGAGGCCGGGCGCATCGGGCTGTGGCGGCACGACCTTCGCACCGACCGCGCCTTCTACGACGCGCGGGCGTTCCAGATCCTCGGGCTGCCGATGCGCCCCGAGGGCATCGAGCTCGCCGAGGTGCGCTCATGGATCCACCCCGACGACGTGGCCGCCGTGATCGAGTCGTCCAAGCGCACCTTCGCGACGGGCGAGCCGAGCGACGAGCAGGCGCGCTTCCGCCATGCCGACGGGCGCTGGCGCTACCTGTTCATGCGACGCGTGCTCGAGCGCGACGCGGCCGGCCAGCCCGTCGCGTTCGTCGGCGTCGCGATCGACATGACCGAGCAGGTCGAGCGCACCGCGCGCTCGCTCGAACTGGCGGCGCGCCTGGAGGCCGCCGCGCGTGCGGCGCGCGTGGGCATCTGGTCGACGACCATGACGACCGACGAGACCGACTGGAACGCGCAGATGTACGAGCTGTTCGACATGGTCGGCGAGCCGCGCCCGCCGTCGCTGGCCGAGTGGGTCGAGCGCTGCGTGCACCCCGACGACCGCGAGCAGGTGCTCGCGCGCGCGAAGACCTACCTGAAGGCTGGCGACGAGCCGCTCGAGGTCGAGCTGCGCACGCTGCGCCGCGACGGCCGCACGCGCTGGATCGTGCTGCGCGCCGACGTCGACCGCCAGCGCACCGACCGGCGGCGGCTGTTCGGCGTCGCGCTCGACGTGACGGAACAGCACGAGGCGATGCAGGCGCTGCGGCGCGCCCACGAGCGCGCCGACCTGATCACGCGCGGCGTGGGCATCGGCACGTGGGAGGTCGACCTCGACACCGGCGAGGCGACGTGGGACGCGCAGATGTTCACGCTGCGCGGGCTGCCGCCGGGCGCGCGCGCGCTGAGCGACGCCGAGCGCCTGGCGCTGGTGCACCCCGACGACCTGCCGCGCGTGCAGGGGATCTACGCGCGTGCCGACGTCGCGCACCTGCCGACGCAGGTCGAGTTCCGCGTGCGCTGGCCCGACGGCAGCTGGCACTGGCTGGCGTCGCGCTCGGTGCTGATGCCGGCCGCCGAGGGGCGCGGCGCGCGGCGCATCGGCATCAACTGGGACGTCAGCGAGGTCAAGACCGCCGAGGCGGCGCTGCGCGAGAAGCTCATCGCGCAGCGCGAGAGCGAGGCCAAGAGCCGCTTCCTCGCGCGCATGAGCCACGAGCTGCGCACGCCGCTGAACGCCGTGCTCGGCTTCACGCAGCTGCTGATCCACGACGCCGGCCGCGCCGACGCCGCCGCACAGCTCGGGCGGCTGCGGCACATCGAGTCGGCCGGCCGGCACCTGCTGTCGCTGATCAACGACGTGCTCGACCTGTCGCGTGTCGACAGCGGCGAGCTCAGGCTCGAGCCGGGCGCCGTCGTGCTCGAGCGCCTCGTCGTCGAGACGCTGCCGCTGGTCGAGCAGGTGGCCCGCGCGCGCGGCGTGAAGATCGAGCTCGGCGCGCTGGCCGCGCGCGTGCACGCCGACGCGACACGGCTGCGGCAGATCCTCGTGAACCTGCTGAGCAACGCGATCAAGTACAACCGCGCCGGCGGCTGGGTGCGCGTCGAGGCCGCCGTGACCGGCGCCGGCGGCCAGCGGCGCGTGCGCATCGCGGTGGCCGACAGCGGCCGCGGGCTGACCCCGGCGCAGCGCCGCCAGCTGTTCGAGCCGTTCAACCGCCTCGGCGCCGAGCGCGAGGGCATCGAGGGCACCGGCATCGGGCTGGCGATCGTCAAGGCGCTGGTCGAGCGCATGAACGGGCGCGTCGACGTGACCAGCGAGCCCGGCGTGGGCAGCCGCTTCGAAGTGGAGCTGCCGGCCGCGGCCGACGACGAGCCCGAGACGGTGCCCGCGCCGCTGTTCGAGGACACGCCGACGACGGCCACGCTGACGGGGCTGCGCCGCAAGCGGCTGCTCTACATCGAGGACAACCCGGTCAACCTGATGATCGTGCAGGAGCTGATCGCGCGCCGGCCCGACCTGCGCCTGGACAGCGCCACCGACGGCGAAGGTGGCGTGCGCGCGGCGCAGGCGCAGCACCCGGACCTGATCCTGGTCGACATGCAGCTGCCCGACTTCGACGGTCACGAGGTGCTGCGCCGCCTGCGCGCCGACGAGCGCACCGCCGACATCCCGTGCATCGCGCTGTCGGCCAACGCGATGCCGCAGGACATCGAGCGCGCGCTGGCCGCCGGCTTCGCCGACTACTGGACCAAGCCGCTGGACTTCCGCGCGTTCATGAAGTCGCTCGACCTGCTGTTCGGGCCTGCGACGCCGGCGTGACACGGCCCGCGGCCGTCGTGCCACGGCGCGATGGCAACCGCCTGCCCCGCCGGGGCCGCCGCGGCGCTGTGGCACAGTGCGCACGCTGCCTGCACCGCCCACCCATGCCGCTCGTCGCCCCGCTGCCCGCCGACCACGATGCCGAGATCGAGCAGCTCGCGCAGTTCTTCCGCACCACGCTCGGCTTCGCGCCGAACAGCGTGCTGACGATGATGCGCCGCCCCGAGATCGCGCGTGCCTTCACCGCGCTCAATCGCGCCGTGATGACGAACCACGGCCGCGTGACGAGCGAGCTCAAGCGCCTCGTGGGCCACGTGGCGAGCACCACCGCGGGCTGCCGCTACTGCGAGGCGCACACCATCCGCGCCGCGGCGCGCTTCGGCGCCGACGAAGGTACCGATGCGCGCCGGCTCGACGCCGTGTGGCAGTACGCGACGAGCCCGCTGTTCAGCGACGCCGAGCGCGCCGCGCTCGACTTCGCCCGCGCGGCGGCCAGCGTGCCGAACGACGTCACGCCCGACGTCGCGGCGCGGCTGCGCGCGCACTGGGACGACGGCGAGATCGTCGAGATCGCCGGTGTCGTGGCGCTGTTCGGTTTCCTCAACCGCTGGAACGACGCGATGGCCACCGAACTGGAGGCGCCCGCCTCCGCCGACGGCGAGCGCTGGCTGGCTCCGCGCGGCTGGAGCACCGGCAAGCACGGCTGACGGACACACGCCGATGGCGCTGAAATCGACCGTCTACAAGGCGCAGGTGGCCATCGCCGACATGGACCGCCACCTGTACGCCGATCACGCGCTGACGCTGGCGCGCCACCCGTCGGAGACCGACGAGCGGCTGATGGTGCGCCTGCTCGCCTTCGCGCTGCACGTGCCGGCCGACGACGCGCGGGGGCGGCTCGAGATGGCGCGCGGCCTGTCCGACACCGACGAGCCCGACCTGTGGCAGCACGACCTGACCGGCGCGCTGGTGCAGTGGATCGAGGTCGGCCAGCCCGACGAGCGCCGTCTGCTGAAGGCCTGCGGGCGTGCCGAGCGCGTCACGGTGCTGGCCTACAGCGCGTCGGTGCCGCTGTGGTGGGCGCCGCTGGCCGACCGCGTCGCGCGCTGCACGAACCTCGAGGTCTGGCAGTTACCCAGCGACGCCTCGCGCGAACTCGCCACGCTCGCCCAGCGCTCGATGCAGCTGCAGGTCACGGTGCAGGACGGCCACGTGTGGGTCGGCGACGGCGAGCGCGCCGTCGAGCTGGTGCCACGGCGACTCTTCCCGGCCTGAGCGCGCCGACGCGACGACGCCCATGGACATCGTGCACCACCCCGAACGCTCGCGCTTCGAGACCATCGTCGACGGCCGCCTGGGCGTGTGCGCCTACCGCCGCCAGGGCGACGTGCTGCTGATGACGCACACCGAGGTGCCGCCCGAGCTGCAGGGCCACGGCATCGCCGCGCGGCTCGTGCAGGCCGCGCTCGACTGGGCGCGCGCCGAGCGCCTGCGCGTGCGCCCGCTGTGCAGCTACGTCGCCGTCTACATGCGGCGCCACCCCGAGACGCAGGACCTGCTCGATCGCTGACGCGGCGAGCGACCTTGCGCCATGGCCGCGGCAGGGCGGCGCGGCGCCCGTTATGCTCGCGCCCATGCTGCCGCCTGCCCCGCCCGACGCCGACGCGCCCTGCGTGCTCGACATCGAGGCCTCGGGCTTCGGGCGCGACAGCTACCCGATCGAGGTCGGTTTCGTGCTGCCTGACGGGCGAGCGCACTGCACGCTGGTGCGCCCGCGGCCCGAATGGACGCACTGGGACGCGCAGGCCGAGCAGGTGCACGGCATCGCGCGCGACCTGGCGCTGCGCTTCGGCCGCGACGCGGCCGACGTGGCCGACTGGCTCAACCGCCACCTCGACGGCCAGACCGTCTACTGCGACGGCTGGGCGCACGACTACCCCTGGCTGGCGGCGCTGTTCGAGGCTGCCGAGCGCACGCCGCGCTTTCGCCTGGAGCACCTGCGCTCGCTGCTCGACGACGCGCAGGCGCAGGCGCTGGCCGCCGTGCACGCGCAGGTGCTCGCCGAGATGAACCTCGGACGCCACCGCGCGAGCAGTGACGCGCGCGCGCTGCAGCTCGCGCTGCGGCGGCTGCGCGCGGCACGCTGAGCCCGCTCCTCGCAGCGCGGCGACAATAGCCGCTTCGCGCCGCACGCGCGACGCGTCCTCGTCCACCTCCCCCAAAGCCCCATGGCCACGATCCTCCAAAGCCTCCCCGCCGGCCAGAAGGTCGGCATCGCGTTCTCCGGCGGTCTCGACACCAGCGCCGCGCTGCTGTGGATGCGCAAGAAGGGCGCCGTGCCCTACGCGTACACCGCCAACCTCGGCCAGCCCGACGAGCCCGACTACGACGCGATCCCGAAGCGCGCGCTGGCCTACGGCGCCGAGCGTGCGCGGCTGGTGGACTGCCGCGCGCAGCTGGTGGCCGAGGGCCTCGCCGCGCTGCAGTGCGGCGCGTTCCACATCTCGACCGCCGGCGTGACCTACTTCAACACGACGCCGATCGGCCGCGCCGTGACGGGCACGATGCTGGTGGCGGCGATGAAGGAGGACGACGTCCACATCTGGGGCGACGGCAGCACCTACAAGGGCAACGACATCGAGCGCTTCTACCGCTACGGCCTGCTCGCGAACCCGGCGCTGAAGATCTACAAGCCGTGGCTCGACCAGACCTTCATCGACGAGCTCGGCGGACGCAAGGAGATGAGCGAGTTCCTGATCGCGCACGGCTTCGACTACAAGATGAGCGTCGAGAAGGCGTACTCGACCGACTCGAACCTGCTCGGCGCGACGCACGAGGCCAAGGACCTCGAGCACCTGAACAGCGGCATCAAGATCGTGCAGCCGATCATGGGCGTGGCGTTCTGGCGCGACGACGTGCCGGTGGCGCGCGAGACGGTGACGGTGCGCTTCGACGAAGGCCGCCCGGTGGCGCTCAACGGCGTGACCTACGACGACGCGGTCAGCCTGATGCTCGAGGCCAACCGCATCGGCGGGCGCCACGGGCTGGGGATGAGCGACCAGATCGAGAACCGCATCATCGAGGCCAAGAGCCGCGGCATCTACGAAGCGCCGGGCATGGCGCTGCTGTTCATCGCCTACGAGCGGCTCGTGACCGGCATCCACAACGAGGACACGATCGAGCAGTACCGCGACAACGGCCGCAAGCTCGGCCGCCTGCTGTACCAGGGCCGCTGGTTCGACCCGCAGGCCATCATGCTGCGCGAGGCGGCGCAGCGCTGGGTGGCACGCGCCGTCACCGGCGAGGTCACGCTCGAGCTGCGCCGCGGCAACGACTACTCGATCCTGAGCACCGAGAGTCCCAACCTGACGTACCACCCCGAGCGGCTGACGATGGAAAAGGGCGCGTCGATGTTCACGCCGGCCGACCGCATCGGCCAGCTGACGATGCGCAACCTCGACATCGTCGACACGCGCGACAAGCTGGGCATCTACTCGCGCGCCGGGCTGCTGTCGCTGGGTAGCGGCGCCGCGATGCCGCAGCTCGGTCACGCCGACGACGGTGAGTGACGCCGCACTGCCTGCCATCACCGGTTCGGCAGTGAACGGCTGACGACGGCGCGTCGCGGCCGTTCGCGAGGGTCCGACTGCGAAGGCCGGTGCGTGGCACGCGGCGCGGGCATGCGTTCTCCGGCCCAACTCGCGCGGCGCCGTCGGCACGACGCGACCGTCGTGCGGTCGGCTGCGTCGTGCCCTGCCGCTTGCGGTGGCGAGCGCGAATGGGGCCTGCGCCCGCACACCCGCGCCACGCGCCATCCCGACGCTTGCGCACTGCACGCGCGAGCAGCACGCCAAGGGTGGAACGCAGGGCGATGGCGGCATCTGCGGGCGCAGGCCCCATTCGCGCTCGTGCCAGCCTCGTCAGTGCGAACCCAGTGCCGACCGCGCATCCCCTGGCCGGGCACGACGATGATGCGCGAGGTGGGCCGGAGCACGCAGGTGCCGCCGTCGACCTGCCGCCACGACCTGCGCAGGCGGTGCCGCCCGAAGGCCAGAACGCAAGAATCGCGCGCCGAGCAGCGCGAACGCCCGCCCCGCTACACGACCACCGGCTCGGGCTCGAGCCGGATGCCGAAGCGCCCGTAGACGCTTTCCTGGATCGCGCGCGCCAGCGTGACGACTTCGGCGCCGCTGGCGCCGCCGCGGTTGACGAGCACGAGCGCCTGCTTGTCGTAGACCCCGGCGCGGCCGATCGACTTGCCCTTCCAGCCGCAGGCGTCGATCAGCCAGCCGGCGGCGAGCTTGCAGCGACCGTCGGGCAGCACGTAGTGCACGACGTGCGGATCGCGGCCGATGATGTCGCGGCACTGCTCGGCCGTGAC
>JBBION010000005.1:7312-28635 GCA_037443345.1 Rubrivivax sp.
GGCACGCGGCGGCGTCGAGCGTGACGCTGCGCCCGGTGACGAGGTCGACCGCGTCGAGCGACTCGAAGCGCTCGGTCAGTTCGAGCCCGTAGGCGCCGATGTTCTGCACCGGGGCCGCGCCGACCGTGCCCGGGATCAGCGCCAGGTTCTCGAGGCCGGGCAGGCCCTCGGCCAGCGTCCACGCGACGAAGTCGTGCCAGTTCTCGCCGCCGCCGGCCTCGACGATCACGGCGTCGTCGCGCGCCTCGACGACGCGCCGCCCGCGCACCTCGACCTTGAGCACGACATGCGGTACGTCGCGCGTGAGCACGATGTTGCTGCCGCCGCCGAGCACGAGCTTGCGCAGGCGGCCGAGCTCGGGGTCGGCGAGCAGCCGGCGCACGTCGGCGTCGCTCGTGATGCGCACCATCGCGCTCGCCACCGCCGGCAGTCCGAACGTGTTGTAGTCACGCAGACTGACGTTGCGCTCGACGGCGAGGTCGCTGGGCGCGGGATCTTGCATGGCAGAATTTTCGCCGATCATCTCTTCCTGACTGTCGCGATGCCCAGCTTCGACGCCGTGCTCGAACCCGACCTCGTCGAGGTGCGCAACGCCGTCGACCAGACCGGCAAGGAGATCGGTACGCGCTTCGACTTCAAAGGGACGAGCGCGAAGGTCGAGCTCGGCGACAAGGGCAAGGAAGTCACGCTCTTCGGCGACAGCGACTTCCAGATCGGCCAGGTCAAGGACATCCTGCTCGCCAAGCTCGCCAAGCGCGGCGTCGACGTGCGCTTCGTCGACGACGGCGCCAAGGTCGAGAAGATCGGTGGCGACAAGGTCAAGCAGGTGCTGCGCATCAAGGCCGGCATCGACGGCGAACACGCGAAGAAGATGCAGGCGCTGGTCAAGCAGAGCAAGCTCAAGGTGCAGGCGTCGATCCAGGGCGACGTCGTGCGCGTCAGCGGCGCCAAGCGCGACGACCTGCAGGCCGCGATCGCGCTGCTGCGCAAGGACGTCGCGGACCTGCCGCTGTCGTTCACGAACTTCCGCGACTGACGATGCGACCCGCCCCGCTCGTCGCCGCTGCCGCGCTGGCCCTCGTCGTCGGCGCCGCCGCGGCGCAGTCGGTGTCGATGAGCGGCAGCATCGGCGAGCGTGCCGCGCTGCTGGTGATCGACGGCCAGCCGCGCACCGTCGCGGTGGGCAGTTCGGTGCAGGGCGTGAAGCTGATCTCGCTGCAAGGCGGCGAGGCCGAGGTCGACGTCGGCGGCCGTCGCCAGCGCCTGCGCATCGGCGGCGCACCGGTGTCGGTGGGCGACGCCGGCAACGTCGGCGCCGCGTCGACGATCGTGCTCACCGCCGGACCCGGCGGCCACTTCGTCACGCTGGGCGCGATCAACGGCCGCCCGGTGCAGTTCATGGTCGACACCGGCGCGACCACCGTCTCGCTCGGCCGCGACGACGCCGAGCGCCTCGGCGTGCCGTGGCGCGAAGGCCGGCCCGTCGTCACGCGCACGGCCAACGGCGACGTGCAGTCGCACTCGGTGACGCTGCGCTCGGTGCGCGTCGGCGAAGTCGAGGTCGGCCAGGTCGCGGCCACGGTGCTGCCGACGTCGATGCCTGTCGTGCTGCTGGGCAACTCGTTCCTGACGCGCTTCCAGATGACGCGCGAGAACGACGTGATGCGCCTGGAGCGCCGACCCTGACGCGACGGCGGCGCGGCCTCAGCGCTCGATGCGCGCGTAGGCACTGTGGTTGTGACAACCACTCACTTGCCAGTCGCAAGTGAGTGGTTGCCGCAATCATTCGGGCGTGCGCAGCGCGCTGCCCGCGTCGCGGGCACCTACGCGCGCTCGATGCTCGCGTAGGCCGAATGATTGTGAATCGACTCGAAGTTCTCGACGTCGACCGTGTAGCGCCCGATGCGCGCATCGACGTTCAGGCGCAGCGCGACGTCGCGCACGAGGTCCTCGACGAACTTCGGGTTCTCGTAGGCCCGTTCGGTGATCCACTTCTCGTCGGTGCGCTTGAGCAGCGGCCAGACCTCGCTCGACGCGCTGTCCTCGGCGAAGCGCACCAGCTCGTGCCACTCGACGCTCGCCAGCAGCTCGGCACGGATCGTCACGAGCGAGCGCTGGTTGTGCGCGCCGTAGTCGGCGATCTCCTTCGAGCACGGGCACAGGCTCTTGACCGGCACCGCGACCTCGGCCCACACCGCCGTCGCGCCGCCGCGCGTCTCGGCGATCCAGCGGCCCCGGTAGTCGAGCAGGCTGGACACGCCCGACACCGGCGCGCGCTTGCGCACGAAGAACGTGAACGCGGCGTCGATGCGGCCCTCGTCGGCGTGCAGGCGGTCGAGCATCGCCGCCAAATGCTGGCGCAGCGTCGAGGCGTCGAGCACGACCTCGCCGACCACCAGGTCGTTGAGCCACGCGACGAAGCGCGACATGTGCGTGCCCTTGCGCTCGGCGGGCAGCGCCACGTCGAGGCACCACGTGCCCTGCACCGGCTGCACCACGCCGCCGACCCGCACCTGCAGCGGGTAGCGCACGTCCTTGATCCCGACGCGCTGGATCGCGAGACGGCGCTCGTCGCGCTCGCTCTGTGTGTCGGGGATGTGCAGGGAGTCGGTCGGGTGGCTCATGGACTGGGTCGGGACGCCGCCTCGCGCGCATCCCCGGGAGAACCCGTAGCTTCGCACCAAAACGCGCGCCGTGCCGGCCTGGGCCCTTTGGATCGGGGTCGCCCGGCGAGGCGGCCTCAGCCGCGCGACGCGACGACGACCGGCGTCGCGCGCGGCGGACGCAGCCCGAAGCGCTCGACGATCGCGCGCTCGATGCCGGCCGCGTCGAGGCCGAGCCTGGCCAGCAGCTTGGCGGCGTCGCCGTGCTCGACGTATTCGTCGGGCAGGCCCAGCGCCAGCACCGGCGTCGCGAGCCCCGCGGCCTGCAGCGCCTCCATCACGGCCGCGCCGGCACCGCCGCTGACGCAGCCTTCCTCGATCGTGACGACCGCCTCGTGCGTGCGCGCGAGCTGTTCGACGAGCGCCGTGTCGAGCGGCTTGACGAAGCGCATGTCGGCCACCGTGGCGCCGAGCCGCTCGGCCGCCTCGAGCGCCGGGTGCAGCAGCGTGCCGAACGCGAGGATCGCGACGCGCTCGCCGGCCCGGCGCACGACGCCCTGGCCCCACTCCCAGGCCGTCAGCGCCGGGTCGATCGCGGCACCGACGCCCACGCCGCGCGGGTAGCGCACCGCCACCGGGTGGTCCTGGCGGTACGCCGTGGTCAGCGCCTGGCGGCACTCGTTCTCGTCGGACGGCGCCAGCAGCGACATGTTCGGGATGCAGCGCACGTAGGCGATGTCGAACGCGCCGGCGTGCGTCGCGCCGTCGGCGCCGACGATGCCGGCGCGGTCGAGCGCGAACACGACCGGCAGGTTCTGCAGCGCGACGTCGTGGATCATCTGGTCGTAGCCGCGCTGCAGGAAGGTGCTGTAGATCGCGACCACCGGCTTCAGCCCCTCGCAGGCCAGCCCGCCGGCGAACGTGACGGCGTGCTGCTCGGCGATGCCGACGTCGAAGCAGCGGCGCGGGAAGCGGCGCTGGAACTCGACCATGCCCGAACCCTCGAGCATCGCCGGCGTGATCGCCACCAGCCGCTCGTCCTCGGCAGCCATGTCGCACAGCCACTGGCCGAAGACCTGCGTGAACGTCGGCTTGCCCGGCGCCGACTTCTGCAGCCCCTGCGCGGGGTCGAACTTGCCCGGCCCGTGGTAGGCGATCGGGTCGGCCTCGGCGAGCTTGTAGCCGAAGCCCTTCTTGGTGATCACGTGCAGGAACTGCGGCCCGGGCTTGCTGCGCAGGTTCTCCAGCGTCGGGATCAGCGCGTCGAGGTCGTGGCCGTCGATCGGGCCGACGTAGTTGAAGCCGAACTCCTCGAAGATCGTGCCCGGCACGACCATGCCCTTGGCGTGCTCCTCGAAGCGGCGCGCGAGCTCGAGCAGCGGCGGCGCGTTCTTCAGCACCTGCTTGGCGCCTTCGCGCGCGGCGGCGTAGAACTTGCCGCTGATCAGCCGCGCGAGGTACTTGTTCAGCGCGCCCACCGGCGGGCTGATCGACATGTCGTTGTCGTTGAGCACGACGAGCAGGTTCGCCGGCGCACCGGCGTGCGGCACGCCGGCGTTGTTCAGCGCCTCGAACGCCATGCCGGCGCTCATCGCACCGTCGCCGATCACGGCCACCACCTTGCGCGCCTCGCCCTTGAGCTGCGACGCGATCGCCATGCCCAGCGCCGCCGAGATCGACGTCGAGCTGTGCGCGGTGCCGAAGGTGTCGTACTCGCTCTCGTCGCGGCGCGGGAAGCCGCTGATGCCGCCGAGCTGGCGCAGCGTGGCCATGCGGTCGCGCCGGCCGGTGAGGATCTTGTGCGGGTAGGTCTGGTGGCCCACGTCCCACACGATGCGGTCGTGCGGCGTCTGGTAGACGGCGTGCAGCGCGATCGTCAGCTCCACCGTCCCCAGGTTGCTCGACAGGTGGCCGCCGGTCTTGCTGACGCTGTGCAGCAGGTAGCTGCGCAACTCGTTGGCCAGCGTGGCGAGCTGGTCGCGCGACAGCCGGCGCAGGTCGGCGGGACTGTCGATCGTCTGGAGCAGCGGATAGGCACTCATGGTGGGGACTCGTACTTCGCTCATGCCGGGGTCAGTGCACGCGGTCGACGACGAGGTGCGCCAGTGCGCGCAGTCGCCCGGCGGCCAGGCCGCTTCGCTCCAGTGCGCCCAGCGCCTGTGCACGCAGCGCGGCGGCCTGCGCGCGCGCGGCGTCCAGGCCCAGCACCGAGACGTAGGTCGGCTTGTGCGCCTGCTCGTCCTTGCCCGCCGTCTTGCCCAGCGTCGCCGACGGCTGCGTGACGTCGAGGATGTCGTCGACGACCTGGAACGCGAGGCCGACGGCGCTGCCGTACTCGGCCAGCGCCTGCCACGCCGTCGGCGTCGTCGTGCCGCACGCGGCGCCCATCAGCACGCTGCCCTGCAGCAGCGCGCCCGTCTTGCGGCGGTGCATCTCGCGCAGCGCGTCGGGCTCGAGCGCGCGGCCGGTGTTGGCCAGGTCGATCGCCTGGCCGCCGGCCATGCCGCCGTGGCCCGCGGCGCGCGCGAGCAGGCCGCACAACCGCGCCTGCAGCGCCGGCGGCAGGTCCGCGTCGTCGCCGGGGGTCAGCACCTCGAAGGCCAGCGCCTGCATCGCGTCGCCGGCGAGCATCGCCTGCGCCTCGCCGAACCGCACGTGCACCGTCGGCTTGCCCCGGCGCAGCACGTCGTTGTCCATGCACGGCATGTCGTCGTGCACGAGCGAGTAGGCGTGGATCAGCTCGACCGCGGCGGCCGCGCGCAGCGCCGCGCCGGCGCGGCCGCCGACGGCCTCGCTGGCGGCCAGCACCAGCAGCGGGCGCAGCCGCTTGCCGCCGTCGAGCACGGCGTAGCGCATCGCGGCGCCGAGGCCGGCCGGCGCGTCGGCCGGCACCCAGCGCGACAGCGCCTGCTCGACGTCGCGCAGCGCATCGTGCATCCAGGCGTCGAAGTCGACGCCCGCGGTCGTCACGGCGCCGCCCATGGCTTGAGCTGGCCCTCCTCGAGCACCTTGACCTGCTCCTCGACCGCCTGCAGCTTCTCGCGGCACAGCGCGAGCAGTTCGGCCCCACGGCGGTAGCTCTCGAGCAGGCGGTCCAGCGGCATCTGCCCGGCTTCCATCGCCGAGATGAGCTGCTCGAGCTCGGCCAGCGCCTGCTCGTAGGTCGGCGCTGCGGGGGCGGGGGCGGGGGCGCGCGGCATTTCGGAAGGTGAAATCGTGTCGGCCGATTGTAGTCACCGCCTCCTGGAGCGAACCCCCGGGGAACCGGGGCGGCGCGCGGGTGTCGGACACCCGTGTCACGGGACCGACGCCGGCGAGCCACCCACCCGCCCGCTGGCTACAATCCCGGGCCCCGCGCCGGCGCCCCACCGGTACGGGTATCAGCCCTGCACCCCGGCCGCCGCCGTGCCGGCCGGGGTGCAGGCGGGTTGACATCGGTTTTTGGAGATCCTGAGGATCATGTCCGACCTGAGCATCGCGCTCGACGCGCTCGAGCGCAGCCGTTCGCAGCTGTGCGTGTCCGCCTACTTCGACGAGGGCCTGTTCCGCAGGGAGCAGGAACTGATCTTTCAGCACGCCCCGCGCTACCTCGGGCACGAGCTGGCGGTGCCCGAGGTCGGCGACTACTACGCGCTGCCGTTCGAGGGCGAGGGCCGCGCGCTGGTGCGCACGCCGGCGGGCGTCGAGCTGATCTCCAACGTGTGCCGCCACCGCCAGGCGGTGATGCTCAAGGGCCGCGGCCACACGAAGTCCAACATCGTGTGCCCGCTGCACCGCTGGACCTACGACCTGGGCGGGCGGCTGGTGGGCGCGCCGCACTTCGCCGACGACCCGTGCCTGCACCTGAACAACTACAAGGTGCACACCTGGAACGGCATGGTGTTCGAGGACAACGGCCGCGACGTCGCCGCCGACCTGGCCACGCTGGGCCCCCGCGCCGAGCTCGACTTCACCGGCTACGTGCTCGACAAGATCCACGTGCACGAGTGCGACTACAACTGGAAGACGTTCATCGAGGTCTACCTCGAGGACTACCACGTCGCGCCGTTCCACCCCGGTCTGGGCAAGTTCGTGACCTGCGACGACCTGCGCTGGGAGTTCGGGCCTCACCACTCGGTGCAGACGGTGGGCATCCACGCCGCGCTGGCCAAACCCGGCTCCGAGACGTACCGCAAGTGGCACGACGAGGTGCTGCGCTACCGCGGCGGCGAGCCGCCGCCGCACGGCGCGATCTGGCTGACCTACTACCCGACCGTGATGGTCGAGTGGTACCCGCACGTGCTCGTCGTCTCGACGCTGTACCCGAAGGGCCCGCAGAAGACGACCAACGTCGTCGAGTTCTACTACCCCGAGGAGATCGCGGCGTTCGAGCGCGAGTTCGTCGAGGCCGAGCAGGCCGCCTACATGGAGACCTGCGTCGAGGACGACGAGATCGCGCTGCGCATGGACGCCGGGCGCAAGGCGCTGTACGAGCGCGGCGACGACGAGGTCGGCCCGTACCAGAGCCCGATGGAAGACGGCATGCAGCACTTCCACGAGTGGTACCGGGCGCGCATGGGCCTGGGCCGCACGCGCGCCTGAGCCCGCCGGGTGCGGACGCCCGCGGGGCCGCCCGGGCCCCGCGCGCGCATGGCGAGCGCCGCGCCGCCGGCGCCGAGGCGCTGCCCGACAATGCGGGGCATGTCCGCGCCCTGGTTGATGGTCGGCGCCTCGTTCCTGTTCGCGACGATGGGCGTGTGCGTCAAGCTCGCGTCGGCCACCTACAGCGCCGGCGAGATCGTGTTCTACCGCGGCCTCGTCGGCGCGCTGGTCATCACCGGCCTGACGCGCTGGCGCGGCGGCACACTGCGCACGCCGGTGCCGGCGATGCACTTCTGGCGCAGCGCCGTCGGCGTCGGCTCGCTGATGCTGTGGTTCTACGCGATCGGCACGCTGCCGCTGGCCACCGCGATGACGCTGAACTACATGTCGTCGGTGTGGATGGCGCTGTTCCTCATCGGCGGCGCGGTGCTGCTCGGTTCGGCGCGCGTCGACGGCCGGCTGGTGGCCGCGGTGCTGGTGGGCTTTGCCGGCGTCGCGCTCGTGCTGCGCCCGACGATCGACGACCGCCAGCTGTGGCACGGGCTGGCCGGGTTGGTGTCGGGCATGCTGGCGGCGCTGGCGTACCTGCAGGTCACGGCGCTCGGCCGCGCCGGCGAGCCCGAGTCGCGCATCGTCTTCTACTTCTCGCTCGGCAGCGTCGCTGCCGGCGCCGCGACGATGGCCGTGCACGGCGCGAGCGCGCACACCGCCACCGGCCTGGCGCTGCTGCTGGCGATCGGCGTGCTGGCGACCGTGGCGCAGATGATGATGACGCGCGCCTACGCGATCGGGCGCACGCTGTCGAACGCGAGCCTGCAGTACCTGGGCATCGTGTTCGCGTTCGTCTACGGCGTGCTGCTGTTCGACGACCCGGTGACGTGGATGGCGCTGGCCGGCATGGCGCTGATCGTCGCCGCCGGCATCGCGGCGACGCTGCTGCGCGCGCGCGCGACGCCACCCGACGCGCGCGGCCCCGCGACCGAGTCCTGACCCGAGGAGACCGACGATGACCGAGCGCCCGCTGCCCACCCTGCGCACGCTGATCGACGCGACCGCGCTGCTCGCGCTGCAGCGCGGCGGCGCACGCGTCGTGCTGCTCGACTGCCGCTTCGACCTGTTCGACCCTGCCGCCGGCGAACGTGCCTACACCGAGGGGCACCTGCCGGGCGCGCACCACCTGCACCTCGACCGCGACCTGTCGGGGCCGAAGCACGATGCCGACGGGCGCTTCCGCGGCCGCCACCCGCTGCCCGCGCGCGAGGCCTGGGCCGCGACCGCCGGCCGCCTCGGCATCGCGCCGGGGGTGGCCGTCGTCGCCTACGACGCGCAGGGCGGGCCGTACGCGGCGCGCGCGTGGTGGATGCTGCGCTGGCTCGGCCACGACGCGGTGGCGGTGCTCGACGGCGGCCTCGACGCGTGGACCGCGGCCGGCGGCACGCTGTCGACCGAGGTGCCGCCACGCCGCGACGCGCCGCCCTACCCGGCTGGTCCCGCGGCGATGCCGGTCATCGACGCCGACGCGCTCGCCGCGCGGCTCGGGCGCGTGTGCATCGTCGACGCGCGCGCCGGCGAGCGCTTCCGCGGCGAGGTCGAGCCGCTCGACGCCGCCGCCGGTCACATCCCCGGTGCGCGCAACCGCTTCTTCCAGGCCAATCTGCGCGCCGACGGCCGCTTCAAGGACGCCGCGACGCTGCGCGCCGAGCTGCAGCCGCTCGTGGCCGGCCACGCCGCCGACGCCGTCGTGCAGCAGTGCGGCTCGGGCGTCACGGCGTGCCACAACCTGCTCGCGCTCGAGCACGCGGGGCTGGGCACCAGCGTGCTGTACCCGGGCTCGTGGAGCGAGTGGTCGTCCGACGCGGCGCGGCCGGTCGCCGTCGGCTGACCGCGCGCGGCGCGCTTGACGTGGCTCAAGACGACCGGCCCGGCCGGTGCCACACTCGCGGTCACCCCAGACACACCGAGGAGCTCACCATGTACAAGCACATCCTGGTTCCCACCGACGGCTCGGAGATCTCGGCCAAGGCCGTCGATCAGGCGATCGCGCTGGCCAAGCTGACCGGCGCCGCGCTGAGCGTCATGAGTGCGAAGGAACCGTTCCCGTACAGCGCGATCTCCGAGATGCAGCCCACGCCGCCGCAGGAGTTCTACGACGCGCAGGAGCGCATCGCCGCCGCACGCGTGAAGGAAGTCGTCGACAAGGCCGCCGCCGCCGGCATCAAGTGCACCGCGACCACCGTCGAGGCGCTGCACCCGTGGGAGGCGATCTGCGAGCACGCCAAGGCGCAGAACTGCGACCTCATCGTAATGGCCTCGCATGGGCGGCGCGGCGTCGCGGCGCTGCTGCTCGGCAGCGAGACGCAGAAGGTGCTGACGCACACGACGACGCCGGTGCTCGTCGTCAAGTGACGCCGCGGCGGCACGCGGTGCTTTCAAGCCGTCGCCGGGCCGCCCCCAAGACGACTTGATCCCCATGGGGGACGGGACGGGCGCAGCCCGGCCCTAGGGGCGCTCAGTGCGCGTGCTTGAGCACCATCGCGCCGAACGCCACGCCCAGGCCGACGCCGATCCACGCCACCTGCGCCAGCGTCTCGCGCAGGCGCAGGCGTCTTTGCAGTTGCGGCAGCAGGTCGCCGACGGCGACGTAGACGAAGCTGCTCGCCGCAACGACGAGCAGGAACGGGAACACGTCTTCCCACGGGCGGATCACGAAGTAGCCGATCACGCCGCCGAGCACGGCCGCGCCGCCCGACAGCGCGTTGTACAGCAGCGCACGCGAGCGGCTGAAGCCGGCGTTGACGAGCACGATGTAGTCGCCGACTTCCTGCGGGATCTCGTGCGCCGTCACGGCCAGCGCCGTCACCAGGCCCAGCGTCGGGTCGGCGAGGAAGGCGCCGGCGATGATCAGGCCGTCGCAGAAGTTGTGGATGCTGTCGCCCAGCAGCACGCTCCAGCCGCCGCGGCCGGCCTGCTCGGCGTCGAAGCCGTGCACGTGGTGGTGGTGCGGGTCGTCGCCTTCGTGGTGGTGGCTGTGGCGGTACAGCTCGACCTTCTCGAGCAGGAAGAAGAACAGCAGCCCGGCCAACAGCGTCGCGAACAGGCGGTCGGCGCCGGCGTCGCTCTCGAACGCCTCGGGCAGCAGGTGCAGCAGCGACGTGCCCAGCAGCACGCCGGCCGAAAGACTCACCAGGCTCTTGACGACGCGGCTGAGCACGCCGACCGTCAGGGCGGCGGCGATCACCACCGACAGCACGCCGCCGAACAGCGTCGCCGCGATGATGTAGCCGAGGGTCATGTCCATTCTCTGGTCGAAGACAAAAAAACAACCGCGCCCGAAGGCGCGGTGGCGTCGCCGGGGCGCGGCCGCGTCAGGCCACGCCGTGGCTGCGGAACCAGGCCAAGCAGCGCTTCCAGCCGTCCTCGGCCGCCTCCTTGCGGTAGCTCGGCCGGTAGTCGGCGTGGAACGCGTGCGGCGCGTCGGGGTAGACGACGAACTGCGACGTGCGCGCCGCCGGCACGCCCTGGGCCAGCGCGTGTTTCATCTTATCGACCGTGTCAAGGGGGATGCCGGTGTCGGCAGCGCCGTACAGCCCGAGCACCGGCGCCTTCATCGACGCGGCGACATCGACCGGGTGCCGCGGCTGCAGCGCGGTCGACTCGCCGACGAGACGGCCGTACCACGCCACGCCGGCCTTGACCGCCGGGTTGTGCGCCGCGTACAGCCACGTGATGCGCCCGCCCCAGCAGAAGCCCGTGACGCCGAGCTTGGTCGCGTCGGCGCCCTGCGTCTTCGCCCACGCCGCGCACGCGTCGAGGTCGCCCATGACCTGCGCGTCGGGCACCTTGCTGATCACCTCGGCGATCAGGCGCGCGATCTCACCGTACGACATCGGGTCGCCCTGGCGCACGAAAAGCTCGGGCGCGATCGCGAAGTAGCCCTGCTTGGCAAAGCGCCGCGCGACGTCGGCGATGTGCTCGTGCACGCCGAAGATCTCGCTGACGACGAGCACCACCGGCGCGCCGGTCTTGCCCTGCGGACGCGCGACGTAGGCCGGCAGGTTGAAGCCGCCCACCGGGATCATCGCCTCGCCCACCGTCAGGCCGGTGGCGTCGGTCGTGATCGTCGTCTGCGCCAGCGTCGGCAGCACCGCCGCGGCGAAGCCGGTGCCGATGCCGGTGCGCACGAAGTCGCGGCGGCTGAACGCGCGGCCCGGGGCGAGGCTGTCGATGTCCTGTTCCAGCATGGCGGTCTCCTGCGATCGGTGGAGTGGCGATTCTAGGAACCTGCCCGCGGGCGCCGCGGGCGCGGTCGCCGAATGCCCGCACAATGCAGCCATGGGTACATCGCCGCCGCCCCGCACCGCCGGCCTGCTCGCGGCGGTGGACATGGGCTCCAACAGCTTCCGGCTCGAGATCGGGCAGATCGCGCACGGCCGCTACCGCCGCATCGACTACCTGAAGGAGACGGTGCGCCTGGGCGGCGGCCTCGACGCCAACGGGCTGCTCACCGACGCGGCCGCGCAGCGCGGGCTGGACTGCCTGGCGCGCTTCGCGAGCCGCCTGCACGGCTTCGCGCCGTCGCAGGTGCGCGCGGTGGCCACTCAGACACTGCGCGAGGCGCGCAACCGCGACGCCTTCCTGCTGCGCGCGCAGGGCGTGCTCGGCCACCCGATCGAGGTCATCTCCGGGCGCGAGGAGGCGCGGCTGATCTACGCCGGCGTCGCGCACGTGCAGCCGTCGGAAGGCCGGCGGCTGGTCGTCGACATCGGCGGGCGCTCGACCGAGATGATCGTCGGCCAGGGCCGTCTGCCGCTGGAGGCCGAGTCGTTCCGCGTCGGCAGCGTGAGCCTGTCGCAGCGCTTCTTCGCCGACGGGCGGCTCACCGAGGCGGCGTTCCGCGCCGCGCAGGTGGCCGCAGGCGCCGAGCTCGAGGAGGCGATGACGACGTTCGCGCGCGGGCGCTGGCACGAGGCGCTCGGCTCGTCGGGCACCGTCAGCGCGGTGTCGCAGCTGCTGGTGGCCAGCGGCGTGACGGGCGGCGAGATCACGCCGGCGGCGCTGCGCTGGTGCATCGCGCGCTGCATCGACGCCGGCCACGTCGAACGGCTGAAGCTGCCCGGGCTGCGCGACGACCGCCGCCCGGTGCTCGCTGGCGGCCTGTCGATCCTGTACACGCTGGCCGCGCACTTCGGCATCGACGCGCTGCGCCCGACCAAGGGCGCACTGCGCCAGGGCGTCATCGTCGACCTGCACGAGCGCCTCGTCGCGCGCCAGCGCGCGCGCGGCGGGGACATGCGCGACGCGTCGGTCACCGAGCTGCAGCGCCGCTTCGGCGTCGACGTCGCGCAGGCACGGCACGTGCGCTCGGTCGCCACCGCGCTGTACGAGGGCGTGGCCAGCAACGGCGACGCCGACAGCCGGCGCGAACTCGCCTGGGCGTGCGACCTGCACGAGATCGGCATGATGGTCTCGCACCACGACCACCACCGGCACAGCGCCTACCTGCTCGCGCACGTCGACGCGCCGGGCTTCTCGCAGAGCCAGCAGCGTCGCGTCGGCGAGCTCGTGCTCGGCCAGCGCGGCGGGCTGCGCAAGATCGAGCATGCCTTCGTCAACGACACGTTCACGTGGCAGGTGCTGTGCCTGCGGCTGGCCGTCATCAAGTGCCACGCACGCGGCGAGGTCGACCCCCACGCGCTGCGCCTGTCGCGCACCGGCTCGCGCGCGACGCTGTCGTTCAGCCCCGGGTGGGCCGCCACCCACCCGCGCACGCTGTTCCTGCTCGAGGAAGAAGCCGAGACCTGGAACCGCTTCGGCCCGCTGCAGCTCGTGCTCGTCAGCTGAGCACCGCGCGGCCACCCCGCGACGACAATACCGCGTCTCACGCACGCCCGCGTGGCGTGCCACCCCCCATGGACCACACCTTCGCCTCGGCCCTGATCCTGCTGCTGCTGGTGCTCGACCCGTTCGGCAGCCTGCCGATCTTCATCTCGGTGCTGCGCGGCATCGACCCGGCGAGGCGCACCGTCGTCGCGCTGCGCGAAGGCGCGATCGCGTTTGGCGTGCTGCTGGCCTTCATGCTCGGCGGGCAGCATTTCCTGTCGGTGATGCGGCTGTCGGAGCGCTCGCTGGAGGTCGCCGGCGGCGTGATCCTGCTGGTGATCGCGATGCGCATGGTGTTCGGCAGCAGCACGAAGATCTACGCGCAGGAGGGCGCGCCGAAGGAGCCGCTGATCTTCCCGCTCGCGGTGCCGCTGCTGGCCGGCCCGTCGGCGATGGCCACCGTGCTGCTGCTCGCGTCGCGCCAGCCGGGCCAGCTGTGGCAGTGGGTCGGCGCGTTGACGGTGGCGATGGCCGTGTGCACCCTGGTGCTGCTGACGGCCGACCGCATCCGCCGCCTGCTCGGCGACTCGGTGGTCAGCGCGATGGAGAAGCTGATGGGGCTGGTGCTGACCGCGATCGCCGTCGAGATGCTGCTGGCCGGCGTCAAGCGCTACTTCACCGGCTGAGCCACGGACCCCGCGCGACGCGACGACGCACCGGCCTTCGGCCGAGGAACGCACGCGGCGAACGCCGGTCCGCGGCCGGCGTCGACCGCTCGCCGAAGCGCCGCTACTCGTTGTCGCCGCCGAGGATGCCGCCGAACACGCCGCCGGCGGCCATGCCCGGCAGGATGGAGCCCTCCTCGCGCCGCCCACCCATCTGCGGCGCGGCGGCGAACACGCGCGAGGCCAGGCGCGAGAACGGCAGGCTCTGCAACCACACGTGGCCGGGGCCGGTGAGCTTCGCGAAGAACAGGCCCTCGCCGCCGAACAGCGCCGTCTTGACCTTGCCGACGAACTGCACCTCGAAGCCCACGCTCGGCGTGAAGGCGACGACGCAGCCGGTGTCGACGAACAGCGTCTCGCCGGGCTGCAGCTCGCGCTCGACGATGGTGCCGCCGGCGTGCACGAAGGCCAGCCCGTCGCCTTCGAGCTTCTGCATGATGAAACCCTCGCCGCCGAAGAAGCCCGCCGACAGCCGCTGCTGGAAGAACAGCCCCAGGCTGACGCCGCGCGCGGCGCACAGGAACGCGTCCTTCTGGCAGATCAGCGTGCCGCCCAGCGGCCCGAGCGCCATCGGCAGGATCTTGCCCGGATACGGCGCCGCGAACGCGACGCGCTGCTTGACCTTGGCCTGGTTCGTGTAGACCGTGGTGAACAGCGACTCGCCGGTGACCAGCCGCTTGCCGGCGCCGAGCAGCTTGCCGAACAGGCCGCCGGGCTGCTGGCGGCCGTCGCCGAACACGGTGTCCATCGCGATGCCGGCGTCCATGAACATCAGGCTGCCGGCCTCGCCGACCGCCGCCTCGCCGGGGTCGAGCTCGACCTCGACGAGCTGCATCTCCTCGCCCCGGATCTCGTGGTCCACCACGTCCATGCCCATCGTGCGCCCTCCGTGCCGCCGTCGGCGCGCGATGGTAGCGAAGCCGCGCGACGGCCGTCGGTGCACGCGCGGTGATACTTCGCACGGTGAAGGCGCTCGTGGTCAAGCTGGTCGGCGCGCTGCTGGTGCTCACCGCGCTCGTGGCGATGCTGTCGCGTGCGCCCGAACGCCCGGTCGAGACGCTGGTCGCGCGCTGGGCCCCGCCGCCGTCGGACTTCATCGACCTCGACGGCCAGCTCGTGCACCTGCGCGACGAGGGCCCGCGCACCGATGCGCGGCCGCTGGTGCTGATCCACGGCACCTCGTCGAGCCTGCACACCTGGGAAGGCTGGGTCGCCGCGCTGCGCGGGCAGCGGCGCGTGATCACGTTCGACCTGCCGGGCTTCGGCCTCACGGGGCCGAGCGCGGGCGGCGACTACCGCGGCGAGACCTACGCGCGCTTCACGCTCGCGCTGCTCGACCGCCTGGGCGTGGCGCGCTTCGCGATCGGTGGCAACTCGCTCGGCGGCGAGGTGGCGTGGCGCGTCGCGGCAATGGCGCCCGAGCGCGTCGAGCGGCTGATCCTCGTCGACGCCGCGGGGCCGGCGTTCGAGCGCCAGAACATCCCGGTGGGATGGATCGTCGCGCGCACGCCGGTGCTCAACCGCGCGATGGAGCACCTGCTGCCGCGCGCGATGGTGGCCGCCAGCGTCGCCAGCGTCTACGGCGACCCGCAGCGCGTGACGCCCGGGCTCGTCGACCGGTACTTCGAGATGACGGTGCGCGAGGGCAACCGGCGCGCGCTCGCGCAGCGCCTGTCGCAGTGGCAGCCCGGCGAAGGCGCCGAGCAGGTCGCGACGATCCGCGCGCCGACGCTGATCCTGTGGGGCGGGCGCGACCGCCTGATCCCGCCGTCGGTGGGCCGCTGGTTCGAGCAGCAGATCGCCGGCAGCACCCTCGTCGTCTTCGACGACCTCGGCCACGTGCCGCACGAGGAGGACGCGGCGCGCACCGTGCAACCGGTGCGCGCCTTCCTCGGCCTGGGCGGCTGAGCGCCGCGGCTCAGCGCAGCGCCGGCGCGACGCGCGCCGTGACCTCGGCCAGGCGTTGGCCGAAGGCGCGCGCGGTGGCCAGGTCGCCGGCGACCATCTCGTCGGTCGACGCGTCCGACGGGGTCGTCGTCATCAGCCCCGACGACGAGCCGACGTAGTTGACGTCGTCGCGCGTGGCGGCCTTGCTGTTGCTGGGCATCAGGCCGGTGCCGACCCACAGCATGCCGTGCTGCTGCGACAGCGTGAACATGTAGTGCAGCGTCGACAGCTTGTCGCCGTTCATCGTCGCCGAGTTGGTGAAGCCCGCGGCGATCTTGTTCTTCCACTGCTGCGTGAACCACGGCTTGCTCGACGCGTCGGCGAACTTCTTGAACTGCCAGCTCGGGCCGCCCATGTAGGTCGGCGAGCCGAACACCACCGTGTCGGCCGCGGCCAGCTGGTCCCAGCCGCCGTCGGGCAGGTTGCCCTCGGCGTCGATGGCCAGCAGCGCGCCGCCGCTGGCCTCGGCCACCGCCTCGGCGACCTTCTTCGTGTGGCCGTAGCCGCTGTGGTAGACGATGACGATCTTGCTCATGGGTTCGATTCCTTGACTGCGTGATGGGATGAGGGAGCGGGATGGGGACTCAGGCCGTGGCCAGGCGCTGCGGCGCGCGGCGCGCGTCGACGCTGGCCGGGCCGGCGCCCAGCGCCGTGACCATCAGCAGGCCGCCGACGATGGCCAGGTTCTTCATGAACATCAGCTGCTGCACCATCTGCTGCTCGGCCGGCATCGCCCAGTAGTTGTGGAACAGCACCGTGGCCAGCAAGGTGAACGCGGCCAGCGCCAGCGCGCTCCAGCGCGCCTGCCAGCCGGCGATCAGCGCCAGACCGGCGACCACCTCGAACACGGCCACCGCCGGGGCGAGCAGGTCGGCCAGCGGCAGCCCGCGGCTGGCGATGTAGCCGGCCAGGCCCTCGAGGCCGCCGAACTTGTCGAGGCCGGCCATCAGGAACATGCCGCCGACCAGCAGTCGGCCGATGACGGCCGCGGACATCTGGAAATTCATCGTGAGACTCCTGGAGTGGGTGAAAGGGTGAACAGGCAAAACAGGATCCGGCGGCGCGCCTCGCGCGCCCTTGCCGGCGTTCGTCGGACCTAGCGCGCGAGGTCGAACACGAGCACTTCGGCGCCGCGTCCGCGCGCCAGCGCGACCTGAGACTCGTCGCGCAGCATCGCGGCGTCGCCGGCGCGCAAGCGCTGGCCGTTGACCTCGACCTCGCCGCGCGCGACGTGCACGTAGGCCAGCCGCCCGGGCGCGACCGGCAGCGTCGCCGCCTCGTCGCCGTCGAACAGGCCGGCGTGGATCGCCGCGTCGGCGTGGATCGTGACCGCGCCGTCGCGCCCGTCGGGCGACGCGACGAGACGCAGGCGCCCGCGCTTGTCGGCGTCGGTGAAGCGCCTCTGCTCGTAGCCGGGCGGGATCCCGCGGTCGCTCGGCAGGATCCAGATCTGCAGGAAGTGCGTCTCGCGGTCCTTCGCGTGGTTGAACTCGCTGTGCAGCACGCCGGTGCCGGCGCTCATGCGCTGCACCTCGCCGGGCGTGATCGACGCCCCGTTGCCCATGTTGTCCCTGTGCGCGAGCGCGCCGTCGAGCACGTAGCTGACGATCTCCATGTCGCGGTGGCCGTGCGTGCCGAAGCCGGTGCCCGGCGCGATGCGGTCCTCGTTGACGACGCGCAGGTTGCCGAAGCCCATGAACGCCGGGTCATGGTAGTCGGCGAACGAGAAGCTGTGATGCGAGCGCAGCCAGCCGTGGTCGGCGTAGCCGCGTGCGTCGGCCTTGCGGATCGTGATCATCGTGCGCTCCTGTCGATGACCGAGATCTTGGGCCCGGGGCGCCGCCGCGAAGGCGCGCGGCGTTGACGCGGGCATTCAAATATGATGAAGCCATGCCGTCCCGCAGCGCCCTGACCCCCGATGCGCTGGCGATGGTCGACGCCATCGCCCGCACCGGCAGCTTCGCCGCCGCGGCACGCGAGCTCGGCAAGGTGCCGTCGGCACTGACGTACAGCGTGCGCCAGCTCGAAGACGCGCTCGACGTGCTGCTGTTCGACCGCCGCTCGGGCCAGGCCCGGCTGACGGCCGCCGGCGAGGAACTCGTCGCCGAGGGCCGGCGCCTGCTCGCGCAGCTCGACGCGGTGGCCAACCGCGTGCGCCGCGTGGCCACCGGCTGGGAGACGCAGCTGACGGTGGCGGCCGACGGCGTGATCTCGCGGCTGACGCTGTTCGAGCTGTCCGAGGCCTTCTTCGCGCTGCGCCCGAAGCCGCCGCGCGGCCAGACGCGCGACGCGACGCCCGAGGGCCCGGGCACGCGGCTGCGCCTGCGCACCGAGGTGCTCAACGGCACCTGGGAGGCACTCGCCTCGGGCCAGGCCGACCTCGCGATCGGCGTCAAGGCCGAGACGCCGCCGTCGCCGGGCATCGAGATCCGCCCGCTCGGCGAGATCGACTTCGTGTTCGCCGTCGCGCCGCACCACCCGCTGGCAGCCTACGACGGGCCGATTCCCGACGCCGAGCTCGTGCACCACCGCGCCGTCGCGGTGGCCGACAGCGCACAGCGCCTGTCGGCGCTGACGGTCAACCTGCTGCCCGGGCAGGAGGTGTTCACGGTGGCCACCGTGCAGGCCAAGATCGAGGCGCAGCTGCGCTGCCTGGGCTGCGGCTTCGTGCCCGAGCCGCTGGCGCGCGAGCACATCCGCGCCGGCCACCTCGTCGTCAAGGAGGTGCAGCGCCCGCGCGCCAGCGGCGCCTTCGCCTACGCGTGGCGCACCGGTGCCGGCGCCAAGGGCGCGCGCGCGCCGCTCGGGCTCGCGCTGCAGTGGTGGCTGCAGCAGCTCGACAGCCCCGCCACGCGCACCGCGCTGCTCGAGCGCCACTGCGGCCTGCCGCAGCCGGTGGATTGAAGTCCGCCCCCGCAGCGCCTTCGGCGCTCTGCCTCGTGGCACCGGCGCGACGGAACGAACGATGACGCCCCCTTACGTCGGCCGCTTCGCGCCCTCGCCCACCGGCCCGCTGCACGCCGGCTCGCTGGTCGCGGCGCTGGCGAGCTGGCTCGACGCGCGCGCGCACGGCGGGCGCTGGCTGGTGCGCCTCGAAGACACCGACACGCCGCGCTGCGTGGCCGGCGCCGACCGCGAGATCCTGCGCCAGCTCGACGCGCTGGGCCTCGTGCCCGACGCACCGCCGACGTGGCAATCGAACCACGGCGACGCCTACGCCGCCGCGCTGCAGCGCCTCGTCGACGCGGGGCTGGCGTACCCCTGCGGCTGCAGCCGGCGCGAGATCGACGACGCGCTGGCCGCCGCCGGGCGCCGCCCGCCGCGCCACGGCGAGCGCGTCTACCCGGGCACCTGCCGCCCCGAGCGCGGCGGGCTGCACGGCAAGCCGGCGCGGGCGTGGCGCGTGACGGTCGGCCGCGACGACGCCCCCGTCGTGATCGAGTGGCACGACCGGCGCCTGGGTGCGCAACGGCAGGACGTCACGCACGAGGTCGGCGACTTCGTGCTCAAGCGCGCCGACGGCGTGTGGGCCTACCAGCTCGCCGTCGTCGCCGACGACGCCGCGCAAGGCATCACCGACGTCGTGCGCGGCGAGGATCTGGCCGACAACACGCCGCGCCAGATCCACCTGCAGCGCCTGCTCGGGCTGACGACGCCGCGGTACCTGCACACGCCGCTGGTGCGCGACGCGCACGGCGACAAGCTGAGCAAGCAGACCGGCGCGGTCGCGCTCGACGTGAGCGAGCCGCTGGTCCCGCTGCGCGAGGCCGCACGGGTGCTCGGCCTCGGCGACCCGGCGCCGGCGGCGGGACGCACGTCCGACTGGCTCGCCGCCGCGGTGGCCGCGTGGACGGAACGCTGGGTGTGCGGCACGATCTGACGCGGGCTTCGCCGCGCCGACAAGCGGCGCACCACCGACCGAAAGGAAACTTCCCCGATGGACCCCCGTGAACAACGCGCGCTGCTGGGCATCGCGCTGCTGGCCGCGTTCGCCGACGGCGCCAAGGCCGACGCCGAGCGCGAGGAGATCAAGCGCCTGGCCGACTCGCTCGGCGCCAGCGCCGCCGGCCTGCACGTCGGCACCCTGGTGCAGGACGTGCTGCTCAAGCGGCTGACGCTGGCGCAGGCCGCGGCCGACCTGCGCGCCCCCGAGCACCGGCAGCTGGCCTACGAAGTCGCCGTGTGCGTCGTCGACGCCGATGGCAGCAAGAGCGCCGCCGAGGCGGCGTTCCTCGCCGAGCTGAAGCGCACGCTCGGGCTGGCCGACGGCGGCACCGCGGCCGCCGAGGCACAGGCCGACGCGCTCGCCGAGGCGATCGACCACCCCGAAGGCGCTGCGACGGCCGCGAGCACGACCACCGCCGCGACGGCTGCTGCCGCGGCGACAGCGGCCACCGCGGCGCCGTCGGTGCCCGCGCGCCCGGCGCCGGCCACCGTGCTGCTGAGCGACGCCGACTCGGCCGCGCTCGACAAGTCGATACTCAACCACGCGATCCTGTGCGGCGCGCTCGAGCTGCTGCCGCAGAACTGGGCCACGATGGCGATCATCCCGATCCAGATGAAGCTGGTCTACGGCATCGGGCAGCGCTACGGCGTCTCGCTCGACCAGGGACACATCAAGGAGTTCCTCGCCACCGCCGGCGTCGGCCTGACGTCGCAGTACCTCGAGCAGTTCGGCCGCAAGCTGATCGGTGGACTGCTCGGCAAGGTCGCCGGTGGCGTCGGTCGCGGCGTCGGGCGCGCGGCCACCGGCGTGGCGTTCAGTTTCGCGACGACGTATGCGCTCGGCCAGCTGGCCAAGCGCTACTACGGCGGCGGGCGGCAGATGAGCACCGCGGTGCTGAAGGACACTTTCGCCGGCCTGCTCGGCCCGGCCAAGCAGATGCAGCAGCAGTACCTGCCGCAGATCGAGCAGCGCGCGCGCACGCTCGACGCCGGGCAGATCATGAACCTGGTGCGCCAACCCCTGGCGTGACCCCCCCGGTAGCGCCTGCGGCGCCTCCCCCTCGAGGGGGCGCCGCCAGCGGACCGGCGAAGCCGGATCCGCGGCGGCCGCTCGATCCGGTGTGTGTCCCGCGCCGCGGAGCCCGCGCTCGACAACTGGCATCATCCGCGGCCCCGTCACGCCGAAAGCCCCGCGATGATCACGACCCCCTCCGGCCTGCAGTACGAAGACACCGTCGTCGGCAGCGGCGCCACCGCGACCGCCGGCCGCCACGTCTCGGTGCACTACACCGGCTGGCTGTACGAGAACGGCGCCAAGGGCCGCAAGTTCGACAGCAGCAAGGACCGCGGCCAGCCGTTCGCCTTCCCGCTCGGCGCCGGCCACGTGATCGGCGGCTGGGACGAAGGCGTGCAGGGCATGCAGGTCGGCGGCACGCGCGTGCTGATCATCCCGCCGCAGCTCGGCTACGGCGCGCGCGGTGCCGGCGGCGTGATCCCGCCGAACGCGACGCTGATGTTCGAAGTCGAGCTGCTGGGCGTCTGACGCGACGCCGGCCCGCCCCGTGACCGGGGTCGGGCCCAACGCGGCGCTCAGCCGCGGCGTTGCGGGGCCGGCCGGCCCGCGCGCGGGTGGAACTCGCCGCGCGACGCACCGGGACGACCGTCCGCGCTAGCCCGTCGTGGGCCTGATAGGCCAGCCGCT
>JBBION010000006.1:0-27582 GCA_037443345.1 Rubrivivax sp.
CGCTCGACGCGACGCTGGCCGCGCTTCGCGCGCTGCCGGGCGTCGGCGAGTGGACCGCGCAGGTGATCGCGATGCGCGTGCTCGGCTGGCCCGACGCCTGGCCGCCGCACGACGCCGGCCTGACGAAAGCGCTGGGCACGCGCGACGCCGCGCGCCTGGGCGCGATGGCGCAGCCGTGGCGCCCGTGGCGCGCCTACGCCGCGATGCGGCTGTGGCAACAGATGGAGACCCCGCGATGACCGCACCCCGCCTTCCCGCGCTGGTGGCCCAGGCCCGTGCCGACACGGCGCTGGGGCCGATCGTGCTCGCCGCGACGTCGCGCGGGCTGGCCGGCCTGTGGTTCGACGGCCAGGCCCACCACCCCGGCCCGCTGGCCGCGCCCGACGACGCGGCGAACCCGTTCATCGCGCAGGCGCTCGCCGAACTCGCGGCGTACTGGCGCGATGGCCGCACGCGCTTTCACGCGCCGCTCGACGCCGCCGGCACCCCATTCCAGCAGCGCGTGTGGCATGCGCTGCGCGGCATCTCGCCGGGGTCGACGACGACCTACGGCGCGCTGGCCGCCGCGCTGGGCTGCCCGACGGCGGTGCGCGCGGTGGCCGCGGCGATCGGCCGCAACCCGGTCAGCGTCGTCGTGCCGTGCCACCGCGTCGTGGGCCGCGACGGCGCGCTGACGGGCTACGCCGGCGGCCTGGAGCGCAAGCGCGCGCTGCTCGCGCTCGAGGCGGCGGGCGCCGCATGACGCCACGCCAGACGGCCGAGCTGCTGGGGCTCAGCGCGCTGTGGGGCGCGTCGTTCCTGTTCATGCGGCTGGCCGCCGGCGAGTTCGGGCCGGTCGCGCTGACCGCCGTGCGCGTGGCCATCGGCGCGCTCGTGCTCGCGCCGCTGCTGGCGTGGCACGGCCTGGCCGGCGAGCTGCGCCGGCACTGGGTGGCGATCACCGTCGTCGGCCTGGTCAGCTCGGTGCTGCCGTTCATCGCGTTCGGCTACGCGGCGCTGGCGATCACGGCCGGCCTGTCGTCGATCTTCAACGCGACGACGCCGCTGTGGGGCGCGCTGGTGGCCTGGGCCTGGCTCGGCGAGCGGCTGAGCGCGCTGCGCGCGCTGGGCCTGGCGATCGGCTTCGCCGGCGTGCTCGGGCTGGGCTGGGGCAAGGCGAGCTTCACCGCGGTGAACGGCGTCAGCAGCGGCGCGGCCATCGTCGCCTGCCTGGCCGCCACCGCGATGTACGGCTTCGGCGCCAACTACACGCGCCGGCGCCTGGCCGGCGTCGCGCCGCTGACGGTGGCCGCCGGCAGCCAGATCACGGCCGCCGCGCTGCTCGCGCTGCCGCTGCCGCTGGCGTGGCCGGCGGCGATGCCGTCGCCGGTCGCGTGGGCCGCCGTGCTCGGCCTGGGCGTGCTGTGCAGCGGGCTCGCGTACATCCTGTACTTCCGGCTGATCGCGCAGGTCGGCGCCGCGCAGGCGATGACGGTGACCTACCTGATCCCGCTGTTCGGCGTGTTCTGGGGCTGGTTCGTGCTCGACGAGGCCGTCACCGCGGCGATGGGCGCCGGCGCGCTCGTGATCCTGCTCGGCACGGCGCTGGCCACCGGCCTCGTTGGCAAGGCGCGAACCGGCACGGCGCGCGCGCTGACCGGCGACTGACAGCCCAGCGCGCCGCTCGGATAACCCGTCGCGCCGTACGGGTAAGTCAGGTTGAATATGCGCGCTTGCTCATGTACTTTACAAGCTGACCCGGCCCGACGAGCTGGGCCTTTCGACGACAAGTCCACGGCACGCGCAGCATGCTGGCAGCGGCCACCCCGGCTCTGAGGAGATGCAATGACCCGACCCCCCTCGACGCTGCCCGCCGCCGGCGCGGCCGTCGCCCTCGCGCTGTGCCTGCTGGCGCAGTCCGCCGCGGCCGCCACGCCCCAGGAGCAGCGGCTGCGCACGCGCGCGCTCGCGGCCACCTGCGCGCAATGCCACGGCCCCGACGGCCGTGCCGTCGAAGGCGAGGCGATGATCCGCCTGGCCGGCCGCGACCAGAACTACCTGCTGACGCAGCTGATGGCGTTCCGCAGCGGCCAGCGGCCCGCGACGATCATGCACCAGATCACGCGCGGCTACTCGCACGAGCAGCTCGAGGCGATCGCCGAGTACTTCTCCAAGGTCAAGTGACGGAGGCCACGATGAAACGCAGACAGATCGTCCAGGGCCTCGGCTCGCTCGCCGCGCTCGGCGCGGTCGCCACGCTCGGCGGCTGCGCGACCACCGGCATGGCCTCGAAGGGCCGCGTCGTCGTCGTCGGCGGCGGCTACGGCGGCGCCACGGCGTCGAAGTACATCCGCAAGTTCTCGGACTACACGATCGACGTCACGCTCGTCGAGCCGAACCCGAACTTCGTCTCCTGCCCCATCAGCAACCTCGTGATCGGCGGCACGCGCACGATGGCCGACATCACGAACCCGTACGACGGGCTCGCGAAGAACCACGGCGTGAAGATGGTGCGCGACACCGTCGTCGGCATCGACGCGGCGAAAAAGGAGGCGAAGCTCGCCGGCGGGCAGACGCTGAAGTACGACAAGCTCGTGCTCGCGCCCGGCATCGACTTCATGTGGGACCGCATCGAGGGCCTGCAGGCGGCGAACGCCGCCGGGCAGATCCTGCACGCGTGGAAGGCGGGGCCGGAGACGTTCGCGCTGCGCCAGCAGCTCGAGGCGATGCGCGACGGCGGCACCTACGCCCTCGTGATCCCCGAGGCCCCGTACCGCTGCCCGCCGGGGCCGTACGAGCGCGCGAGCCTGGTGGCCGCGTACTTCAAGCGCTCCAAGCCGAAGTCGAAGGTGCTGATCCTCGACGCCAACAACGACGTCACGTCGAAGGGGCCGCTGTTCAAGGCGGCGTGGAAGGACATCTACGGCCCGATGGTCGAGTACCGGCCGCTGCACAAGGCGATCGCGGTCGACGGCGCGACGCGCACCGTCAAGTTCGAGGTGCAGGAGGACGTGAAGGCCGACGTGCTGAACGTCATGCCGGTGATGCGCGCCGGCAAGCTGGCGGTGGACACCGGGCTCGCGAACGCCAACAACCGCTGGTGCCACACCAACTTTCTCACCTTCGAGTCGACCGCGGCGAAGGACATCCACGTCATCGGCGACGCGATCCAGGTCGCGCCAGGCATGCCCAAGTCGGGCCACATGGCGAATTCCCACGCGAAGGTGACGGCGTCGGCGATCGTCGCCGAGCTCAACGGCTGGCAGGTCAACCCGCACCCGATGATCACCAACGTGTGCATGAGCTTCGTCGACGAGACGCACGTGATCCACGTCGCCAGCGTGCACGAGTACGTGACCACCGAGAAGACGTTCCGCACCATCGGCGGCTCGGGCGGCGTGTCCGACGCGCGCAACGAGCTCGAGGGCGTCTACGCGCAGGCCTGGGCCAAGAACATCTGGGCCGACGTGCTGACTTGAGGCGCCGGCGGCGCCGGGCGACGACGGGGCCTGCGGGCCCCGTTGTTCATGGCACGGCGCGCGCGGCGAGGTGGCCGCGGAAGGTGGTCTCGAGCCACGGCCCGGCGTTCGTCGCGATGAACTCCCACAGCGCGCCGGCCGACGGCGCGAGCTGCTTGCTGGCCAGCCGCACGACGTGCCACTCGCGCATCAGCGGCGTGCCCGGCACGTCGAGGATCGAGAGGTCGCCGGTGCGCAGCTCGAGGTCGAGCGTGTGCAGGCTGATGAAGGCGATGCCCATGTTGGCCATCACGGCCTGCTTGATCGTCTCGCTGCTGCCCAGCATCACGGTGTGGCGCGGCTCGATGCGGTGGGCGGCGAAGTAGCCCTCCATCACGGCGCGCGAGCCCGAGCCCGGCTCGCGCAGCAGCAGCGTCTCGCGCGCGAGCTGCTGCGCCCTGATGCCGCGCTCGCGTGCCAGCGGGTGCGCGGGCGACGAGATGACGACGTGCGGGTGCGGCGCGAACGGCTGCGCCACCGTCTCGAGTTCGGCCGGCGGGCGCCCCATCACGCACAAGTCGACCTCGTTGCGCGCGAGCAACTGCACGAGCTGGTCGCGGTTGGCCACCGTCAGGTTGACCTGCACCTCGGGCTGCTGGTCGCGAAACAGCGCCAGCAGCCGCGGCACGAAGTACTTGCCGGTGCTGACGACGGCCAGCGCGATCGTGCCGCCTCGCCCGCCGGCCAGCAGCGCGATGCGCTCTTCGGTGCGGCGGATCTCGGCCAGGATCGTCGCCGCGGTCTGCCGCATCTCGTCGCCGGCCGCGGTCAGGTACAGCTTGCGGCCGATCTTCTCGAACAGCGGCAGGCCGACGAGATCCTCGAGCTGCTTGACCTGCATCCAGACCGCCGGCTGCGTCAGGTGCAACTCTTCCGACGCACGGGCGAAGTTCAGGTGACGCGCCGCGACGGAGAAGATCTGCAGCTGGCGCAACGTGACGTTGCGGATGCGGTTGTCAGGCGTCTTCATCGTCGTGGCACGACTGTTTCAGTATCCCCTTATTTCTGGCCTCATTCAATCTGAGTTCTCTTTAGCACAACGGCTGCCTACAGTGCCCGGTATGCCATCGACGGACGATGGCTCTCACCAGGAGACCTCCGTGGGCCAGATGAACGAAGTGACGCAGATCACCGACGCCAAGAAGCGCTACAGCGCCGGCGTCCTCAAGTACCGCCAGATGGGCTATTGGGTGCCCGACTACCTGCCGAAGGGCACCGACACGATCTGCCTGTTCCGCATCACGCCGCAGGAAGGCGTCGACCCGGTCGAGGCCGGCGCCGCGGTGGCCGGCGAGTCGAGCACCGCGACGTGGACCGTGGTCTGGACCGACCGCCTGACCGCGTGCGAGAACTACCGCGCCAAGTGCTACAAGGTCGAGCCGGTGCCGGGCCGTCCCGGCGAGTACTTCGCCTGGGTCGCTTACGACATCATCCTGTTCGAGGAAGGCTCGATCGCCAACATGACGGCGAGCCTGATCGGCAACGTGTTCAGCTTCAAGCCGCTGAAGGCCGCGCGGCTCGAGGACATCCGCGTCCCGGTGGCCTACGTCAAGACGTTCCAGGGCCCCCCGACCGGCCTCGTCGTCGAGCGCGAGCGCCTCGACAAGTTCGGCCGCCCGCTGCTGGGCGCCACGACCAAGCCCAAGCTCGGCCTGTCGGGCCGCAACTACGGCCGCGTGATCTACGAGGGCCTCAAGGGCGGCCTCGACTTCATGAAGGACGACGAGAACATCAACTCGCAGCCGTTCATGCACTGGCGCGACCGCTTCCTGTACGTGATGGATGGCGTCAACAAGGCCAGCGCCGCGACCGGCGAGGTCAAGGGCTCGTACCTGAACGTCACCGCCGGCACGATGGAGGCGATCTACGAGCGCGCCGAGTTCGCCAAGAGCCTGGGCAGCGTGATCATCATGATCGACCTGATCGTCGGCTGGCCGTGCATCCAGAGCCTGGGCCAGTGGTGCCGCAGGAACGACATGATCCTGCACCTGCACCGCGCCGGCCACGGCACCTACACGCGGCAGAAGAACCACGGTGTGAGCTTCCGCGTGATCGCCAAGTGGCTGCGCCTGGCCGGCGTCGACCACATGCACACCGGCACCGCGGTCGGCAAGCTCGAGGGCGACCCGCTCACCGTGCAGGGCTACTACAACGTCTGCCGCGACACCTACACGAAGACCGACCTGCCGCGCGGCCTGTACTTCGACCAAGACTGGTGCGACCTGAAGAAGGTCATGCCGGTGGCCTCCGGCGGCATCCACGCCGGGCAGATGCACCAGCTGATCGACCTGTTCGGCGACGACGTCGTGCTGCAGTTCGGCGGCGGCACGATCGGCCACCCGGCGGGCATCCAGGCCGGCGCGGTCGCCAACCGCGTCGCGCTCGAGGCGATGGTCAAGGCGCGCAACGAGGGCCGCGACATTCGCAACGAAGGCCCCGAGATCCTGCAGAAGGCGGCGCAATTCTGCACGCCGCTGAAGCAGGCGCTCGACACCTGGAAGGACGTCAGCTTCAACTACGCGTCGACCGACACCAGCGACTACGCCGGCACGCCGGCCGTGGCCTGACAGCACGAGGAAACCGCACCATGATGACCAACCCGACCGGCCGCATCACGCAGGGCCAGTTCAGCTTCCTGCCCGACCTCAACGACGCCGAGATCGCGCTGCAGATCGAGTACGGCCTGAAGAAGGGCTACGCCTGGAGCGTCGAGCACACCGACGACCCGCACCCGCGCAACACGTACTGGGAGATGTTCGGCATGCCGATGTTCGACCTGCAGGACGCCGCCGGCGTGATGATGGAACTGAAGAACTGCCGCAAGACGTTCCCGAACCACTACATCCGCCTGATGGCGTTCGACTCGACGCGCGGCACCGAGAGCATCGCGATGAGCTTCATCGTCGACCGGCCGAAGAGCGAACCCGGCTTCACGCTCGAGCGCCAGGAAGTCGACGGTCGCGCGATGCGCTACACGATCCGCGGCTACGCGGCCGAGAAGCCCGAGGGTGAGCGCTACGGCGCGGCCTGACGCGCCCGACAGGACGACGACGATGTACCGCATCGCCCCTTCGATCCTGTCTGCCGACTTCGCGCGCCTCGGCGACGAGGTGCGCGCGGTGATCGCCGCCGGCGCCGACTGGATCCACTTCGACGTGATGGACAACCATTACGTGCCGAACCTGACGATCGGCCCGATGGTGGCCGCCGCGCTGAAGCCGCACTGCGTCAAGGCCGACGGCACCCCGGTGCCGCTGGACGTGCACCTGATGGTGCAGCCGGTCGACGCGCTGGCCGCCGCGTTCGCCGACGCCGGCGCCGACCTGATCAGCTTCCACCCCGACGCGTCGACGCACGTCGACCGCACGCTGCAGCTGATCCGCTCGAAAGGCTGCCAGGCGGGGCTGGTGTTCAACCCGGCGGCGCCGCTGGACGTGCTCGAGTGGACGATCGACAAGGTCGACCTGGTGCTGGTCATGAGCGTCAACCCCGGCTTCGGCGGACAGTCGTTCATCGACAGCGCGCTGCGCAAGACGCAGCGTGCGCGCCGGCTCATCGAGCAGTCGGGGCGCGACATCCGGCTCGAGGTCGACGGCGGCATCAAGGCCGACAACATCCGTCGCGTGGCCGACGCCGGCGCCGACACCTTCGTCGCCGGCAGCGCCATCTTCGGCCAGAAGGACTACCGCGCCGTGATCGACGCGATGCGCGCGCAACTGGCTGCGCCGCTGGCGAAGGCGGCCTGACGACTGCGGAGACCGCCGTGAACGCCCCGCTCTACTCGATCCCCGGCGCGACGGCGCCGGCAGTGCCTGCGGCGCCGGCCGCCGGCGACGCCGCGCAGGCCGTGGCGCACGCACGCACCGTCGGCGAGGTGCTCGCGCAAAGCCAGGTCGAGGCCGTGCTCGACGAGCTCGACCGCGACCTGATCGGACTCGCGCCGGTCAAGCAGCGCATCCGCGACATCGCCGCGCTGCTCGTGATCGACAAGCTGCGCATGAACCTGGGCCTGACGGCGCAGACGCCGAGCCTGCACATGTGCTTCACCGGCAACCCCGGCACCGGCAAGACGACGGTGGCGATGCGCATGGCCGAGATCCTGCACCGGCTGGGCTACGTGCGCAAAGGCCACCTGGTGGCCGTCACGCGCGACGACCTCGTGGGCCAGTACATCGGCCACACCGCGCCGAAGACGAAGGAAGTGCTCAAGAAGGCGATGGGCGGCGTGCTGTTCGTCGACGAGGCCTACTACCTGTACCGGCCCGAGAACGAGCGCGACTACGGCCAGGAGGCCATCGAGATCCTGCTGCAGGTGATGGAGAACCAGCGCGACGACCTCGTCGTGATCCTCGCCGGCTACAAGGACCGGATGGACACCTTCTTCCAGTCCAACCCCGGCATGAGTTCGCGCATCGCGCACCATCTCGACTTCCCGGACTACACGCCGGTCGAGCTGCTGCAGATCGCCGACAAGATGCTCGCGTCGCAGAACTACCGCTTCGGCCCCGGGGCGCGCGAGGCCTTCGACGCCTACGTCCACCGCCGCATCGGGCAGCCCCACTTCGCCAACGCGCGCAGCGTGCGCAACGCGCTCGACCGCGCCCGCCTGCGCCAGGCCTCGCGCCTGTTCGCCGAGCGCGACCGCGAGCTGACGCGCGACGACCTGACGACGATCGCCGAAGGCGACATCCGCGCCAGCCGCGTCTTCGGCGCTGCCGGCGGCGGCCGCGTCGCCTGAGGACGTGCGCCCCTCACCGATCGATAGCCTGCGCTTAAGCAGTTCTGAGTGGCGCCTCGGCGGCAGATCCGTACAGTCGGTGCGCACCCCACATCCCGTATCGAGACGACGATGGAAATCGGCCGCACCACCCTCAGCAAGTTCCTGATGCAGGAAGCCCGCCGCCTCGGACTCGACACCGACCTGACGGCGCTGCTCAACGACGTGCAGACCGCGTGCAAGTACGTCGGCTCGGCGGTCGGGCGCGGCGTGCTCGCGGGCCACCACGGCGACGCCGGCAACATGAACATCCAGGGCGAGGAGCAGAAGAAGCTCGACGTGCTGTCCAACGAGCTGTTCATCTACCACGTCGAGTCGGGCGGCCACCTGGCCGGGATGGCCAGCGAGGAGATGGACGAGCCGCTGCCGATCAGCGACGGCATCCCGCGCGGGCCGTACCTGCTCGTGTTCGACCCGCTCGACGGCTCGAGCAACCTCGACGTCAACATGTCGGTCGGCTCGATCTTCTCGGTGCTGCGTGCGCCGGATGCCGGCCGCGCCCCCGCCGAGGCCGACTTCCTGCAGCCGGGCACCAAGCAGGTGGCCGCCGGCTACGCGCTGTACGGCCCGTCGACGATGATGGTGCTCACGCTCGGCGACGGCACGCACGGCTTCACGCTCGACCGCGAGATCGGCGCCTTCATCCTGACGCACCCGCACATGAAGGTGCCGGCGGCGACGCAGGAGTTTGCGATCAACACCAGCAACGAGCGATTCTGGGAGCCGCCAGTGGCGCGCTACGTCGAGGAGTGCATCCAGGGCAAGACGGGCCCGCGCGAGCAGGACTTCAACATGCGCTGGGTCGCCTCGATGGTGGCCGAGGTGCACCGCATCCTGATGCGCGGCGGCCTGTTCATGTACCCCAGGGACACCAAGGACCCGAACAAGCCCGGCAGGCTGCGCCTGATGTACGAGGCCAACCCGATGGCGATGCTGATCGAGCAGGCCGGCGGGCGCTGCTCGACGGGCCGCGAGCGCATGCTCGACGTGCAGCCGGCGTCGATCCACCAGCGCATCCCGGTGATCCTCGGCTCTCGCGAGGAGGTCGACCGCCTCGACCGCTACCACCACGAGCACGACACCGGGCAGGACCGGCCCTACAAGTCGCCGCTGTTCAACACGCGCTCGCTGTTCTCCTCGTTCGCGCCCGGCGGCGCGAACTGAACCCCCGTCACGAGAGGCCCCCATGTCCCGCCGCCATCCCGTCATCGCGATCACCGGCTCGTCCGGTGCCGGCACCACCACCGTCACGGCCACGTTCCAGCACATCTTCCGCCGCGAGAAGATCAACGCCGCGATCGTCGAGGGCGACTCCCTCCACCGTTACAACCGCGCCGAAATGAAGCAGCGCATGGCCGAGGAGAAGGAGAAGCACAACCTGCACTTCAGCCACTTCGGCCCCGAGGCGAACCTGTTCGAGGAGCTCGAGCAGCTGTTCCGCCAGTACGGCGAGAGCGGCACCGGGCGCATCCGCAAGTACCTTCACAACGAGGAAGAGGCCGAGCCCTACAAGCAGCAGCCGGGCACGTTCACCGCCTGGGAGGACATCCCGCCTGGCACCGACCTGCTGTTCTACGAGGGGCTGCACGGCGCCATCGTGACCGACAAGGTCAACGTGGCCCGCCACGCCGACCTGCTGATCGGCGTCGTGCCGTCGATCAACCTCGAGTGGATCCAGAAACTGATCCGCGACAAGACCAAGCGCGGCTACAGCCACGAGGCGGTGGTCGACACCATCCTGCGTCGCATGCCCGACTACGTGAACTACATCTGCCCGCAGTTCGGGGTCACGCACGTCAACTTCCAGCGCGTGCCGCTGGTCGACACCAGCAACCCGTTCATCGCGCGCGACATCCCGACGGCCGACGAGAGCATGGTCGTCATCCGCTTCGCCAACCCCAAGGGCATCGACTTCCCGTACCTGCTGTCGATGCTGCACGGCGGGATGATGACGCGGCCGAACTCGCTGGCGATCCCGGGCGGCAAGATGGGTCTGGCGATGCAGCTGATCTTCACGCCGATGATCCTGCGCATGATGGAAATGAAGCGGCGGGGATAGGACCACCCCCGAGGCGGCCTGCGGCCGCTTCCCCCTCGAGGGGGCCACGCCGGCGGACCGGCGAAGCCGGATCCGCGGCGTGTGCTTGAAGGGGCTCGCGCTTAGCGCTTCGCGAGCATCCGGCCGCGGCACAACCACACCTACCTGCGACCCGAGCAATTCATGACTCCCAGCCAGAAAACCCTCGCCGACGCGATCCGCATGCTCGCGGTCGACGCCGTGCAGCAGGCCAACTCGGGCCACCCCGGCGCGCCGATGGGCATGGCCGACATCGCCACCGTGCTGTGGCGCCAGCACCTGAAGCACGACCCGGCCGACCCGCAGTGGCCCGACCGCGACCGCTTCGTGCTGTCCAACGGTCACGGCTCGATGCTGCTGTACGCGCTGCTGCACCTCGCCGGCTACGACCTGCCGCTCGACGAGCTCAGGCGCTTCCGCCAGCTGCACAGCAAGACGCCGGGCCACCCCGAGGTGGGCATCGCGGCGGGCGTCGAGACCACCACCGGTCCGCTCGGCCAGGGCATCACGAACGCCGTGGGCATGGCGCTGGCCGAGGCGCTGCTCGCGACCACGTTCAACCGCCCCGGCCACGCGATCGTCGACCACCGCACGTGGGTCTTCATGGGCGACGGCTGCCTGATGGAAGGCATCAGCCACGAGGCCTGCTCGCTCGCCGGCACGCTGGGGCTGGGCAAGCTGATCGCGGTGTGGGACGACAACGGCATCAGCATCGACGGCCACGTCGAGCCCTGGTTCGGCGACGACACGCCCAGGCGCTTCGAGGCCTACGGCTGGCGCGTGATCCGCGACGTCGACGGCCACGACGCGGCGGCCGTCGACGCCGCGCTGCGCACGGCGATGGACGACGTCGGCAGGCCCACGCTCGTGTGCTGCAGGACCGTCATCGGGCACGGCAGCCCGAACAAGGCCGGCACGCACGACGTGCACGGTGCCGCGCTCGGTGCCGCCGAAGTGGCCGCCACGCGCGCGGCGCTGGGCTGGCACCACGGGCCGTTCGAGATCCCGGCCGAGATCCGTGCCGCGTGGGACCAGCGCGAGGCCGGTGCCGCGCGTCGCCGCGGATGGACGCAGTGCTTCGAGGCCTACCGCGCCGCGCACCCCGAACTCGCCGCCGAGTTCGAGCGGCGCGTGATGCACCGTGCGCTGCCCGCCGACTACCCGCGCCGCAGCGCCGAGGCGCTGGCCAAGGTCGCCGCCGAGGCGGCGACGATCGCCAGCCGCAAGGCGTCGCAGAACGCGATCACGGCGCTGCTGCCGCTGCTGCCCGAGCTGCTCGGCGGCAGCGCCGACCTCACCGGCTCGAACCTGACCGACGGCAAGACGAGCGCGCCGGTGCGCCCTCGGCCCGAAGGTCTCGCGGGCAACCACGTCAACTACGGCGTGCGCGAGTTCGGCATGAGCGCCATCATGAACGGCCTCGCGCTGCACGGCGGCTTCATTCCCTACGGCGGCACCTTCCTGACGTTCTCCGACTACGCCCGCAACGCGGTGCGCATGTCGGCGCTGATGCACCAGGGCGTCGTCTACGTCTACACGCACGACAGCATCGGGCTGGGCGAGGACGGGCCCACGCACCAGCCGATCGAGCACGTCGCGAGCCTGAGGCTGATCCCGAACAACCGCGTCTGGCGGCCGTGCGACGCCGTCGAGACCTTCGTCGCGTGGCAGGCCGCCGTCGAGCGCCGCGACGGGCCGACGTGCCTGATCCTGTCGCGGCAGAACCTGCCGCACGCGCTGCGCTCCGACGCGCAGCTCGACGCGATCCGCCGCGGCGGCTACGTGCTCGCCGGCGGCGACGCGCAGTCTGCGGTCACGCTGCTGGCCACCGGCTCCGAGGTGGCGCTGGCGCTGGCCGCGCGCGAGCAACTCGCGCAGGCCGGCATCACGGCGCGCGTCGTCTCGATGCCGTGCTGCGAACTGTTCGACGCGCAGGACGGGGGGTACCGCGCGCAGGTGCTGCCGCGCGACGTGCCGGTGCTCGCGATCGAGGCCGGCGTGACGAACTTCTGGCGCGCCTACACCGGCTTCGACGGCGACGTGGTCGGCATCGACCGCTTCGGCGAGTCGGCGCCGGGGCCGCAGGTCTACGAGGCGCTCGGCGTCACCGTCGCGAACGTCGTCGAGCGCGCGAAGGCACTCGCCGCGAAGGGCCGGCGATGACGCGCCGCCTCGACCTCGGCGGGCGACTTCTTCAGCGCCAGGCGTACTGGCACGAGCAGCCGCTGGGCGCCGTGCTGTTCGACCTCGACGGCACGCTGCTGGACACCGCGGCCGACATCGCGCTGGCGCTCAACCGCGCGGTGGCCGAGCACGGCTGGGGGCCCGTCGCGGAAGACGAGGTGCGGCGCATGATCGGCCGCGGCGCGCCGATGCTGGTGCAGCGGGCCGCCGCGTCGCAGGGCCGCACGCTCGACGACGCGACGCACGCCGCGGTGCTCGACCGCTTCTTCCACCACTACGGCGCGCTGCAGGAGTTCGACGAGTGCGCCGCCGAGCCGTACGGCGGCGTCACCGAGGCGCTGCACCAGCTGCACGACGCCGGCCTGCACATCGCCGTCGTCACCAACAAGCAGCAGCGCTTCGCCACCGGACTGCTGCAGCGGCTGGGCCTGTCGGGCTGGGTCGACCTCGTCGTCGGCGGCGACACCTGCGAGCGCCGCAAGCCCGACCCGCAGCCGCTGCTGTTCGCGTGCGAGTCGCTGCACGTCACCCCGGCCCAGGCGCTGATGGTCGGCGACTCGATCAACGACGTGCAGGCCGCGCGCGCGGCCGGCATCCCGGTGGTGTGCGTGCCCTACGGCTACAACGAGGGCCACGACCCGCGCACGCTGCCGTGCGACGTCCTCGTCGACACGCTGGCCGACCTGACCGCGCTGCTGCTGCGCACGTCGCAGCCCGCCTGAGATGAACCACCCCCGCAGCGCCTCCGGCGCTCCCCCTCGAGGGGGCGCCGCCAGTGGACCGGCCAAGCCGGATCCGCGGCGGCCGCTCGACCGGGTCCCGCCCGTGCATCGCACCCGGCCGACATCGACCTGCCGCCTGAGCGAACCGTCACATCGCACTTCGACACAGAGGACGACCCCATGGCCCTGATCTCGCTGCGACAGATGCTCGACCACGCCGCCGACCACGGCTACGGCGTGCCCGCGTTCAACGTCAACAACCTCGAGCAGATCCACGCGATCATGCAGGCGGCACAGGAGACGATGTCGCCGGTGATCCTGCAGGCCTCGGCCGGCGCGCGCAAGTACGCCGGCGAGCCGTACCTGCGCCACATGGTGCTCGCCGCGGTCGAGTCGCACCCCGACATCCCGGTCGTGCTGCACCAGGACCACGGCGCGTCGCCGGCGGTGTGCATCCAGTCGATCCGCTCGGGCTTCACCAGCGTGATGATGGACGGCTCGCTGAAGGAAGACGCGAAGACGCCGGCCAGCTACGAGTACAACGTCGACGTCACGCGCAAGGTGTGCGAGATCGCGCACGCCGTGGGCGTGTCGGTCGAGGGCGAGCTCGGCTGCCTGGGCTCGCTCGAGACCGGCGAGGCCGGCGAGGAGGACGGCGTCGGCGCCGAGGGCAAGCTCAGCCACGACATGCTGCTGACCGACCCGGTGCAGGCCAAGGACTTCGTCGCCGCCACCGGCGTCGACGCGCTCGCCATCGCGATCGGCACCAGCCACGGCGCGTACAAGTTCACGCGCCCACCCACCGGCGACATCCTCGCGATCGACCGCATCCAGGCCATCCACGCCGCGGTGCCCGGCACGCACCTCGTGATGCACGGCTCGTCGAGCGTGCCGCAGGAGTGGCTCGAGATCATCCGCAAGTACGGCGGCGACATCAAGGAGACCTACGGCGTGCCGGTCGAGGAGATCGTGCGCGGCATCAAGTCGGGCGTGCGCAAGGTCAACATCGACACCGACATCCGCCTCGCGATGACGGGGGCGATGCGCCAGGTCTTCGCCGAGCAGCCGGGCGAGTTCGACCCGCGCAAGGCGCTGGCCGCCGCGACGAAGGCGGCGCGCGCGATCTGCAAGGCGCGCTTCGAGGCCTTCGGCTGCGCCGGCATGGCGGCGAAGATCAAGCCGGTGCCGCTCGACGACATGGTGCGCCGCTACCGCTGAGGGGCCACGACGATGGCTGCCGAAGCCCCTGCGGCCGACCTGGGCTGGTCCGCGCCGCCGTTCGCGCTGCGCGGCACCGACGGCGCCATGCACACGCTGGCCGGGCTCGCCGGACCGCGCGGCACCGTGGTGGCGTTCATCTGCAACCACTGCCCGTACGTGAAGGCGATCCTGCCGCGGCTGGTGCGCGACGCGCGCGAGCTGAAGGCGCTCGGCGTGCACGTGATCGGCATCAACGCCAACGACGCCGCCGCGTACCCGGAAGACAGCTTCGAGGGCATGGTCGAGCTCGCGCCGACGCTGGGCTTCCCTTACCTGCACGACGAGACGCAGCAGGTCGCGCGCGCCTACGGCGCCGTGTGCACGCCCGACTTCTTCGGCTTCGACGCGCGGCTGGCGCTGCGCTACCGCGGCCGCCTCGACGCGTCGCGCAAGGAGACGGCGCCCGAGGGCACGCCGCGCGAGCTGTTCGACGCGATGAAGCTCGTTGCCGAGACCGGCCGCGGCCCCGACCTCCAGCACCACTGCACCGGCTGTTCCATCAAGTGGCGAGATTGACCCACCCCCGAAGCGCCTTCGGCGCTTCCCCCTCAAGGGGGCGCCGCCAGCGGACCGGCACAGCCGGATCCGCGGCGGCCGCTTGAAGGCAGCACGACCGCTTCGGGCCGCTCGCAACGTGTTCCAGGGGCACAAACATGGCACTCGAGGCGCTGATCTTCGACGTCGACGGCACGCTCGCCGACACCGAGCGCGACGGCCACCGCGTCGCGTTCAACGCCGCGTTCGCCGAGCACGGGCTCGACTGGCACTGGGGCGAGGCGCTGTACGGCGAACTGCTGCAAGTCGCCGGCGGCGTCGAGCGCATGGCGTACTACGCGCGCGCGCACCGGGCACTGGTGCTGGCCGACGACGAACTCGCGGCGCTGCTGAAGCGCCTGCACGCGAGCAAGACGCGGCACTGCGTGCAGTGCGTCGTCGCCGGCGCGGTGCGGCTGCGCCCGGGCGTCGAGCGGCTGATCCGCGAGGCGCGCCGCGAGGGCCTGCGGCTGGCGATCGCCACGACGACGACGCGCGACAACGTCATCGCACTGCTCGAAGCCACGCTCGGCGCCGAGGCCCCCGGCTGGTTCGACGTGATGGGCACCGCGCAGGAAGTCGCGGCGAAGAAGCCCGACCCGGCCGTCTATCGCTGGGTGCTCGAGCAGCTGCGGCTCGACGCCGACACTGCGGTGGCGTTCGAGGACTCGGGCCATGGCGTGACGGCGGCCACCTCGGCCGGGCTGCGCTGCATCGTCACGCCGACCGACTACAGCGCCGGCGACGATTTCGGCGCCGCCAGCGTGCGCCTCGCCGACCTCGACCACCATCCCGACGACCCGACCCGCCCCGTCGCGCTCGCCGACGTGCGGCGCTGGCATGCGCAGGCCCCGCGCCCGACGAGATCGGCCTGCACCGCCGCGCCAGCTTGACAGCGCGGGCGCGGCGACGCACGCTCGCAGCGTCGTCACCGGGATCCGAGCACCATGCGCCTGCCGCTCACCGTCGCCACCTTGCTGGCGGGATTCGCCGCCCTGCCCGCCGCGGCCAACCCCTTCCCCGACGCCGACCTCGCCAACGGCCGCAAGATCCACTTCGACAGCAACGCGTGCCACGAGGAGAAGACGGGCCGCGACGCCGGTTTCATCTACCTGCGCGACGACCGCAAGGTGAAGTCGATGTTCGACCTGAAGCGCTACGTCAGCCTGTGCAACAGCGAGCTGCGCCTCGGGCTGTTCCCGGAAGACGAGCGCGACGTCGCCGCCTTCGTCAACCTGCAGTGGTACAAGCTGAAGGAGTAGCCGCCCGCAGCGGCGTGGCACTCAGCGGCGCAGGCTCTCGCGCTCCATCTCGAGGTAGACCGAGCGCGCGTTGAGCCGGTGGCCGGGCAGGAAGGCCGGCAGCTTCTCCCAGCGCGACCAGTCGATGCGGTCGTAGGCGGCCTCGAAGTCGTCCATCGCCTCGACGGCCTGGCCCATCTTCTCGCGCAAGTCGCGCAGGTAGTCGCGCGTGAGCGTCAGGTCGGGCATCACCCGGTCCGACGCCTCGCCGTGGCCCGGCACCGCGACGCGCGGGCGGACCTCGGCGATGCGGTCCATCGCCTGCAGCCAGCGCCGGGTGTCGGCACCGACGACGAACGGGATGCGGCCGGTGAAGTACAGGTCGCCGGCGAACAGCACGCCGTCGGACTCGACGTACATCATCATGTCCTGCGGCGAGTGCGCGCCGCTGACGTCGATCAGCCGGAAGCGCAGCCCGCCGAACTCGAAGTCGATCGTGCCGCGCTCGCCGAACGCGAGCCAGCGGTCGGCGTTGACCGGCTGCGTCGTCTCGTCGACCCACGGGAACACGTCCTGCCGGCGCTGCGCGAGGCGTGCGTTGGCGTCGTCGCTGCCGACGACGCCGCGGCCGGCCTCGTGCGCCCACACCTCGGCTCCGATCGCCTTGAACGCCTGTGCGCCGTAGTAGTGGTCGGCGTGGTAGTGGCTGACGACGACGCGGCGGATCGGCTGCGGCGTCACGCGCCGGATCGCCGCGATCAGCGCCTCGCCCAGCGCCGGCGTCCCCAGCGTGTCGAACACGACGACACCGGCCCGCGTGACGACGAAGCCGGCGTTCGAGTTGAAGCCGCGGTTGGCGGCCGTGGCCATGCCCGCCTCGCCGAACACGGCCCAGCTGTGCGGGGCCACCTGGCGCGGCTGCAGCACGAACTCCTGCGCCGTGGCCGGCGCGACGGCCGGCAGCGCCAGCAGCGGCAGCGCCAGCGCCAGCGCCCGCAGGACGGCGATCGCGGCGGCGCGAGCCGCCCTCAAGAACGGTAGAAACACTGCTTGATCATCTGCGCAAACTTGGCACGATGCTGGCACAGAACGCGGGCGCAGGCATCGGGACGGCGCCCAAGGCTCTGCCGCTGACGCGAAGGAGACTGCCATGACCATGAACACGCTGCTCACCCGCCTCGTCCTGCCGCTGCTGCTCGCCGTCGGCGGCTCGTCGTCGGCCTGGGCACAGGACGCGATCAAGGTCGTCTACCACCTCAACGAAGGCGTGCAGCAGGCCAGCCGCGCGATCGGCAACATCCGCAATCACCTGGCGGCCGACCCGAAGGCGAAGATCGTCGTCGTCACGCACGGTCCGGGCATCGACTTCCTGCTCGACGGCGCGAAGAACATGCAGGATCAGCCGTTCGCTGGCGCGATCGGCGACCTCGCGGGCAAGGGCATCGAGTTCCGCGTGTGCAACAACACGCTCGTGAGCCGCAACATCGACCCCGCCAAGGTCGTGATGGAAGCCAAGATCGTCCCGTCCGGCGTGGCCGAGGTGGCCAAGCTGCAGGCGCGGGAAGGCTACGCCTACCTGCGGCCCTGACGAGCCGCCGGGGGGCCGGCAGCGTCAGCTGCGGCGAGCCGCCGCGAGCCGCGCGCGCGACTGCTCGAGCGCGGAGTCGAGGTAGCCGCCGTAGAAGTCCTCGCTGTAGCCGCGCAGCCGCGGCGCGAGTTCGGCACCGCTGGGGCCGAGGAACAGCACCGTCGGCGCCATCGTCACCTTCCACTGGCGCGCCAGCACCGCCTCGCGCACGGGTTGTCCGGACGGCGAACGCATTTCGCCTTGCGAGCGCATGTCGATCTGCACGACCGGCACGCGCCCTTCGGCCAGCAGCGGCAGCAGGTAGTGGCGGCGCACCACGTCGCAGTAGGGGCAGCCGGCGAGCGTGACCATCACCACCAGCGGCTGGCCGCGCGCGGCCGCCGCCGCGATGTCGCGAGCGAGATCGCCCGCCGCCGGCAGCACCTGGCCGTGCAAAGGCGCCTGCGCCAGCACCGCCGCGGGGGCGACGGCAAGCGCAGCGGCGACGAGGCGGCGGCGGGCGAGCCCCACGGGGGCCGCGCCGTCGTGCGCCGCCGCGTTGCGCGTCACAGCGAGATGCCCGCGTTGCCTTCCATGCCGATGATGCGCGGCGTGTTGAGCCGGCGCGGCGTGACGACCTTCTTGTCGCGCAGCCAGGTCGCGACGTCGTCCCACACCATGCGCCCGCCCGAGGCGGCCTTGGCCTCCTCCGACACCGGCGCCCAGCCGGCAACCTTGTAGGTCCTGCCGGCCTCGATCGGCCGGCCCTTCAGGCGCATGTCGGTGACGCGCTGGCCGGCCGGCTTCATCGGGTCGATCGCGTACGTCATGCCGCCGACGCGCACCATGTCGCCGCCCTGCTGGTAGTACGGGTCGGGGTTGAACAGGTTGTCGGCCACGTCCTCCATCACCGTCTTGATCATCTCGCCGCTCATCTCGGTGAGCGTCGAGTACGAGTAGGTGGTGGCAGTCTGGTCGAGCACGTGCTCCATCAGGATGTCGCTGTTCGGCAGCAGCGACGTGCCCCAGCGGAAGCCGGGCGAGAACGCCAGGTCAGCGCCGCGCACGTCCATCAGCGCGTCGACGATCAGCTGGTCGAACGTGCCGTTGAAGTTGCCGCGGCGGTACAGCAGCCCCTCGGTGCGCGCGAGCTTCTCGCCGAGCTTGGCCTCGTACGGCGCGCGGATCTTCTTGACCAGCGCGCCCATCTCGGCGTCGGCCGGCAGCAGGTTCGCGAACACCGGCAGCAGCCTGTAGCGGTAGCCCTGCACCTTGCCGCCGCGCACGTCGAAGTCGAGCACGCCGAGGAACTTGGTGTTCGAGCCGGCGTTGGTGACCAGCGTCTTGCCGCCCGGGTTGTCGACGACCACCGGCACCGGCATGCCGTCGTGCGTGTGACCGCCGAGGATCGCGTCGATGCCGCGCAAGCGCGAGGCCATCTTGATGTCGACGTCCATACCGTTGTGGCTGAGCACGACGACGACCTGCGCGCCCTTGCCGCGCGCCTCGTCGACCATCTGCTGCATGTGCTCGTCCTGGATGCCGAAGGTCCAGTCGGGCACCATGTAGCGCGGGTTCGCGATCGGCGTGTACGGAAACGCCTGCCCGATCACCGCGACCTTGACGCCGTTCGCCTCGCGCAGCGTGTACGGCGCGAAGACTTGGTCGCCGAAGTCGGTCGTCTTGACGTTCTGCGCGACGAAGTCGACCTTGCCCTTGAAGTCCTTCTCGACGATCTCCTTGACGCGGTCCGCGCCGAGCGTCATCTCCCAGTGCGGCGTCATCACGTCGACACCGAGCGCAAGGCACGCGTCGACCATGTCCTGGCCGTTGGTCCACAGCGCGGTGCCCGAGCCCTGCCACGTGTCACCGCCGTCGCACAGGATCGCGCCCGGGCGCGACGCGCGCAGGCGCTTGACGAGCGTGGCCATGTGCGCGAAGCCGCCGACCTTGCCGTACGCGCGCGCGGCCTTCTCGAAGTCGAGGTAGGTGAAGGCATGCGCCTCGACGGTGCCGGGCCGGATGCCCACCGCCTTGAGCAGCTTGTCGCCCACCAGGTGCGGCAGGCGGCCGTTGGCCTCACCGACGCCAAGGTTGACGTTCGGCTCGCGGAAGTACACCGGCAGCAGCTGCGCGTGGCAGTCGGTGAAGTGCAGGAAGTGCACGTTGCCGTAGCGCGCGACGTCGTACATCTTGCTCGTGGCGCGCGGGCTGGCGGCCAGCGCCTCGGGGGCGTCGAGCGCCATGCCGGCGGCCGAGGCGACGGCCAGGACGTTGAGGAACTCGCGGCGCGACAGGAACATGTCGGTTTCCTTCTGTACTCAATCAAACATGGATATGCTGACGCGGAAAGGGGCCGCCGCAGCGGCCCCTTGACGACGGTGCGAGCGCCTCGCGGCGCCGCTGCGCGTCACTGGTTCACGGGCGACTGCGGGTCCAGCAGCAGCGCCATGATGTGCTTGATCTGCTGCTCGGTGAGGATGCCCATGTGACCCGCGCGCGGCATGTTCGAGCACGCGTTGTAGGCCTTGGCGTTCCAGATCTTGCCCCACGTGTACTTGACGATCTCCTGGGTGGCCGCGGCATTCGGGTCGCTCACGCCGCGCAGCTTGCCGTAGTTCCACAGGCTCGGGCCGATCGTGCCATGGGAGATCTCCTTCTTGTCGATCTGGTGGCAGTTGTAGCAGTTGCCGCCGTTGACCGTCGTCGCGGTGTCGGTATAGGTCAGCCCGCGGCCGCTCTGGGCGATCGCCTCGCCCTGCTTCCAGTCGCCGAGGAACTTGCCGTCGCTGGGCCACTTGATCGCCGCGAAGTTGATCTCCTCGACCTTCTTGCGCGCGGCCTCGAACTCCCTGCCGCCCCAGGCGGCCGGGTCGGAGCATAGCTTCTGCGCCTCGTCCTGGTTCAGGCGGTCCATCGTGGCGATGCCGCGCGCCCTGAAGTCGCTCTGCTTGAGCTGGGCGAACTTGGCATCGAGCACCTTCGGGTCGGGGCCACCCGTGGCGCAGCCGGCGAGCACGACGGCCACGGCCGCGGCGGTGATGGTGATGCGGGTCATGCGGTGTCTCCCTCGTGTCTCAGCGCTTGATGCCTGGCGTGGTCATCGTGTAGCCGTGCGAGGTGGCGGCCATGAAGTACGACAGCGCGATCGTCAGCTCCGAGGCGTAGACCAGCTCGGGGAAGCGCTGCTGGCGGTAGCAGTCCTCGAGGCGGTGCTGCATCGACCACATCTGGCCGCTGCTGACGCGGTACGCGGGCCAACTCGTCCACCCCTTGTGGGCGCCCTCGGGCTTGGTGATGTTCGGCAGGTCCTGCAGGCGGATGCGCTTGCCGTCCTCGCCGTGGCACGACGCGCACGAGAAGTCGTGCGGGCCACCCTGGAAATAGAACGCCTTGCGCCCGAGCGCGAAGGCCTCCTTCTCCTTGGCGTGCCGGGGCTGCACGTTGACCTTCACGCCCTTGGACTCGCCCGACAGCCAGGTCACGATGGCGACGACGTCGGCGCGCCTGCCCTGGCCCCAGCGTCCGTTGATGACCTCCTTCGGGTCGATGCCCTGCAGCTGCTCCATGCAGGTCAGCAGGCGCGACTCGGCGTCCTGCACCTTGTCGGTGTCGGCGAAGTACCTCGGCAGCTGCGCGTAAGCCCCCTTCGTCACGCCGGCGCCCAGCCCGAGGTCGCACCGCTCGAGCGAGGCGTTCTTCGGCCCCGCCTTCTTCTTCCACAGCTCCTCGCCCTGCGCCTCGTACAACTCGGCCGGGTTGCCGTCGGCGATCATCTGGCGGTAGCGCTCGATCTCGTCGACGACCGAGCCCTGCGCCCAGGCCGCGCCGCCGACCCCGAGGGCCACGGCCGCAAGCAGTCCTTTCATGCCTCGCTCCCCAAAAGGATAACTGCGTGATTGAACAGTCAGATTCCGGCCGCGCCAATCGGTGACGCCCCGCATAGGGCAACAACCCATCAACGCGCGCCGAAACGAGAAAGCCTCGGGGACACACCCACCGAGGCTTTCGACTGCAGCCCGCACGACGGCGGGCGACGATTCACGACACCGTGGCTTCGTCGGTGCGCGAGCCGCCCTTGTTGTCCTTCCAAGTGACGGTGACCTTGTCACCCTTCTTGCCACCCTTGAACTTGAAGTTCAGGAACGGGTCCTTCGAGATCGCCGGCCCCCACTGGGCGGTCATCACGACCTTGTCGCCGTGCCGGGCGGTCACGTTGGAGATGAAGTGCGCCGGAATCGTGTTGCCGGACGCGTCCTTGCGCTGGCCGGTTTCCATGATGTGGCTCATCAGCACCTTGACGTCGACAACGCCACCGGCCTCGGTGGCGCGAATGCGCATCGGACTACTCATGTGAATCTCCTTGAATCGTGATGCCGATCAGCCGCCGCAGCCGCCGAGGGTGACCTTGATCTCTTTCTTGGCCACGTAGAACTTGCCGTCGGCCTTGACGAGGGCGTAGACGTCGGAACTCTGGCCCATCTTGACGCGCGTCGTGACGAAGGGTTCGCACTCGGGCGTCAGGTTGAACGACGCGGCCAGCGCGTTCGGGTTCTTCTCGACGAGCAGCGCGATCATCTGCACGTTGGGCAGCGTCGACGTGGCACCTACCGGCACCACGGCGCCGTTCTCGGCGATGTCGGGGCCGGTGACCGTGATCTTGTCCGACGCCGTCGGCGCGTCGCCGCCGAGCGCCTTGGCCGTGCCGTTGACGTCCTTGGTCTCGAACGCCGCCTTGTTCCACTCGGCCTGCTGGGCACGCGCCTCTTCGGGCGTCATCACGCCGGCCGCGACGAACATGCCGAGCACCCCGAAGCCACCGGTGGCCTGGAGCGCCTTGCGTCGATTCATGCTCATATCGATCTCCTTCAATATAAGTTCGTCACTTGGACGGCGCGCCGGCCAGGACCCACTGCGCGAGCAGAAGGGCATCATTCTCGGCCAGTCCGGCAGTGGCCGGCATCGGTACCGGCCCCCATACGCCACTGCCACCCTTGAGGATCTTCTGTGCCAACTTGGCGGGGGCTTCCTTGTCGGCCTTGTACTTCTCGGCCACGTCCCTGTAGGCGGGGCCGACCAGCTTGCGGTCCACGGCGTGGCAGGCCATGCATGCCTTGGCCTTGGCAAGTTCGCTCGCCTTCGCGGCGTCCACGGCATATGCGGACGGCAAGGCCACCAGCGCGGCCAGCGCCGGAACGCACAGTCGCAACGTCTGGAACATTCGATCTCCTGTCAAAGTATGGGTGGGGCCGAATCGTACGGCAAGTGGTATCCCACTGCGACGGGATGTCACTTCGCGCCGCCGGCCATCCACCGGGCCAGCGCCGTCACTTCGTCGTCCTTGAGCTGCGGCTGCGCGGGCATCGGCACCGCACCCCACACGCCGCTGCCGCCGGCGCGCACCCTGCCGGCCAGATAGGCCTCGGCGTCGGCACGACCGCGGTACCTGGCCGCGATCTCGGTAAAACCTGGGCCGACGATCTTGTTGTTGACGCCGTGGCACGCGGTGCAGCCCTGCGCCTTGGCCAGTTCGAGCGCCGACGCGGTGGTGGCCGCCGGCGCCGCCGCGACGACGGCCGGCGCGGGCGCGGCCGACGAGGGCCGGGCGCCGGGCGGCTGCGTCACGTCGATGCCGCGCACCGGGCCGACCGGGCGGTTCTGCTCGATCAGGTTGCCGTGCGCGTCGCGCGCGAAGTCGGGCAGGTACGACGCGACCTTCGCGACGTCGACCGCGCAGTTCTTCATGCACGCCGTGTTGCGCACGTCGGGCTTGCCGGTGGGCAGCCACATGCCGTGGTTCGTCGTCATGCCATAGCGGTTGGGCATGCGGTTCTGCACGTCACGGATGTTCTGGTCCGACAGCACGAAGTTGTCGGGCAGGACGTCGCCCAGGTGCAGGATGTAGGCCGTGACCGCGTAGACCTCCTCGACGCTCAGGCTCTTCGGCGCGTTCCACGGCATCGCGCGGTTGATGTAGTCCCACAGCGTCGACAGCGTGCTGACCTTCATCAGCGTCGTGCGGCCCTCGCCGGCGACGAGGCCCTTGACGCGCCCGTTCTTGATGTCCTCGGCGGTCGTGCCGCCGACGATGGGCTGGAACACCTCGTTCGACTCGCCGAACACGCCGTGGCACGAGGCGCACTTGCCTTCCCAGACCTCCATGCCCTTGGCCACCGAGCCGGAGCCGGCCGGCAGGCCCTTGAAGTCGGGGCGCACGTCGATGTCCCACGCCTTGACCTCGTCGGGCGTGGCGACGCGGCCGAGCCCGGGCGGCAGCTTCTGCGCCCACACCGCGCCGCACGCGGCGGCGAGCGCGCCGATCAGGACGGCCTCACGAAACCTGGACATTGCTCACCTCGCCCGACTCGGCCACCAGCCACGACTGGATCGCGTTGTTGTGATAGATCGACCGCGTGCCGCGCACCGCGCGCAGCTGCTTGTAGGTCGGCTGCACGTAGTTGGTGTCGTCGATCGCGCGCGACTGCAGGATCGCCGGCTTGCCGTCCCACACCCAGTCGATGTTGAAGCGCGTCAGCGCCTTGCTGTGCACCGGCCCCTCGAGGCGCGCCGTGCGCCAGTTGCGCCCGCCGTCGACCGAGACGTCGACGCGCTTGATGCGGCCGCGGCCCGACCACGCGAGGCCCGTGATGTTGTGGAAGCCCTTGTCGAGCAGCATCTGGCCGCCCGACGGCGTCGTGATGACCGACTTGCACTCCTGGATGCCGGTGTACTGGCGGTGCAGCCCATCGGGCATCAGGTCGACGTAGTGGCTGACCTCGTCCTTCGCGGCGTACTTCTGGTCGCCGACCTCGATGCGGCGCAGGTACTTGACCCAGCTGACGCCCTGCACGCCGGGCACCACGAGGCGCAGCGGGTAGCCGTTCTCGGGGCGCAGCATCTCGCCGTTCTGGCCGTAGGCGACCAGCACCTCGCCCGACTCGACGAGCTCCATCGGGATCGTGCGCGTCATCGACGACCCGTCGGCGCCCTCGGCGAGCACGAAGCGGCCCTTCTTGTAGTCGGCGCCGGCCATGTCGAGCAGATCGCGCAGCGGCACGCCGGTGAACTCGCTGCAGCTGATCATGCCGTGCGTGTACTGCACGGTCGGCACCGCGACGTTGCCCCACTCCATCGCGGTGTTGGCACCGCACTCGATGAAGTGCACGCGCGTCACCGGCGACAGGCGCATGATCTCGTCGACCGTGAACACCAGCGGCGACTTGACCAGCCCGTTGATCATCAGGCGGTGCGTGGTCGGGTCGATGTCCCACCAGCCCTGGTGGTGGCGCTCGAAGTGCAGGCCGCTGGGCGTGATGATGCCGAACAGGCCCTGCAGCGGGCAGAACGACACGCTGGCCTGGCTCACGCGCGTCAGGCCCGGGCTCTCGCGGCGCTGCAGGCCGGCCTCGTACTTCGACGGCACGCCGTAGCCGCGCGCGGCCACCGGCTGGCCCAGTCCCGTCGTGTGCTCGGGCAGCTTGAGGATCGCGTCCTCGCCCTTGGACTGCGCCAACGCCGTGCCGGCCGCCATCGACGCCGCCGCGGCGGCGAAGCTCTTGCGCAGGAAGCCACGGCGCTCGCTGTCGAGGCCGCGCTTGTCGACGGCCAGCTTCAGTTCGCGGCTGACGAAGTTCTCCGGCGCCTTGCGCAGGCGGCCGGGGAACGAGGGAGTGCCGGTCATGGGTGCCCTTTTTGTCTTTCCGTATATGCGTATTGACGCATATAGTGTAACAGAAAACACCCGGGACAAACACGGGTGTCGGACGTCAGCACGGCGTCAGCGCCCTGCGCTCACGCCGACTTCTGCATGAACCGCCGGGCACTGGCGCGCTTGACGGCCGGCTCGGGCGTGCTGGCCATGTTCACCGACACGGTGCGGCACAGCTGCACCGCCTCGTCGTCGCACACCGTGTAGTAGACGAGGTTGCCGTCCTTGCGCCGCGACAGCACGCCGGCGCGGTGCATCAGGTTCAGGTGGCGCGAGACGTTGGCCTGGGTGGCCCCGAGCGCGTCGACGATCTCGCCGACGCTGAGCTCCGTGTTGCACAGCACGTGCAGGATCTTCAGCCGCATCGGCTCGGACAGCAGCGAGAAGTAGCCCGAGACCTTCTCGAACAGCCCCTCCAGCTCGTTCAACTCGGCAGCAGCGTCGTTCATCGCATCGTGCTCCCCCGGCGCCCCTCCAGCCCGCGACACGCGGCTCGCCCATGGTCGGGGTGAGATGATTCGAACATCCGACCCACTGCTCCCAAAGCAGTTGCGCTACCAGGCTGCGCTACACCCCGATTCCGATTCATTGTAGCGACGAGGTCATGCATCGACACGCTCGGCCGCGCCGGCCGGCGCGGGCAGTTGCAGCTGTCGCGCCACCGCGATGCACTGGCGGATGTGCTGCTCGCAGACGAACTTCAGCGCCGAGAACGTCAACGCCGCCGACACCGCCTGCCCGGCCAGCGGCACGTACTTGGCGGCCTGCTGGGCCGTCAGGCGCACGCCGACCAGCCGCAGCACCTGCATCACCAGCTCGCGCGTGACGAGCCGCCCGACGAGCAGCCCGCCGCCGGCCGAGATCGCCTTGTAGACGACGACGCGGCGGTCGGGGGCCAGACGCTCGATCTGCTCGGGTGTCAGGCCGAACGCCTCGTTGATCTGCGGAATGACGCGCACCAGCACGCCGACGTCGGTGACCCAGTCGATGCCGGGAATCGGCACCACCGCGACGCCGGCGGCGAGCAGCGCGCGCTTGGTCACCAGCTTGCGGCACTGGCGCGCGACGGCCTCGAGCTCCTCGGGCGTCGACGGCACCACGGTCCAGAGGGCGTCGGGCACCTGCGCGCCTCACCCGGCGGGCATCACGACGATGCCGTCGGCGTCCGCCACCAGGCGCTCGCCCGGGCGGATCCACACGCCCTGCACCTGCACCGGCACGTCGCGCTGGCCCTCCTGGCGCTTGTCGGTGGGCAGCGGCATCGACGCCAGCGCGCGGATGCCCACCGTGCACTGCGCGAGCTCGGCCACGTCGCGCACGCAGCCATCGACGACGACGCCGGCCCAGCCGTTGCGCGCCGCCGCCGACGCGAGGTTGCCGCCGACCAGCGCGCGGCGCAGCGACGCGCCACCGGCCACGACGAGCACGCGCCCTTCGCCCGGCTCGTCGAGCGCCGCCTTGACCAGCGAGTTGTCCTCGAAGCAGCGCACCGTCGACACCGGCCCGGCGAACGCCGTGACGGCGCCGAAGTCGCGGAACACGGGCGGCAACACGCGGAACGCGCCGCTCGCGTCGCCCTTGTGGGCGTCGCACAGGTCGCAGGTGGCGGGAACGTCGGGGGTCATCGCAACGCCAGAGTCGGACACGGTGGCGCCGAGTATGCAATGGCGGGCGCTACGATGCCGCGATGGCCGCATCGAGCCCGAACCCGGCGGCGTCCCCGGCCGCCGCGTCGCCGCCCGCGCTGGTGGCCGCGTGCCTGGCCGCCACGTGGGGCATCTGGGGCACCTCGTACCTGGCGATCAAGTGGGCGCTGGTGAGCCTGCCTCCGTTCTTCCAGATGGGCACCCGCTTCGTCGCCGCGGCGCTGCTGCTGGGCGCATGGGCGGCGTGGCGCGGCGCGCGCTGGCCCGACGCGGCGCAGTGGCGCGCCGCCGCCGTGCTCGGCGCTTTGATGATCGGCGGCGGCTACGGCTTCACGGCGCTGGCGCAGACCGCGGTCGCGTCGGGGCTGG
>JBBION010000007.1:0-26970 GCA_037443345.1 Rubrivivax sp.
GCCCGGGCGCTGCCGCATCCAACAACACCCGTTCCCGAGGAGGAATCCCGATGAGTTCGTTCCTGAGCTGGCGCGAGGTCCGCCCCGCGCCGGGCGCCGTCGTCGCGCCCGACGAGCGCCTGCCGTGGCCGCAGACCGCGGCGATGGGCGTGCAGCACGTGATCGCGATGTTCGGCGCCACCGTGCTGGCGCCGATCCTGATGGGCTTCGACCCCAACGTCGCGATCCTGATGAGCGGCATCGGCACGCTGATCTTCTTCTTCGTCGTCGGCGGGCGGGTGCCGAGCTACCTGGGCTCGAGCTTCGCCTTCATCGGCGTCGTGATCGCCGCCACCGGCTACGCCGGCTCGGGGCCCAACGCCAACCTGGGCGTGGCGCTGGGCGGCATCGTCGCCTGCGGCGTGCTCTACACGCTGATCGGCGGGGTGGTGATGGCCACCGGCACCCGGTGGATCGAGACGCTGATGCCGCCGGTGGTCACCGGCGCGGTGGTGGCCGTGATCGGGCTGAACCTGGCCGGCATCCCGATCAAGAACATGGCGCCGACGCCGTTCGACGCGTGGATGCAGGGCCTCACGTTCGTCTGCGTCGCGGCGGTGGCGGTGTTCACGCGCGGCATGACGCAGCGGCTGCTGATCCTGGTGGGCCTGATCGTGGCCAGCGTCGTCTACGCCGTGCTCACCAACGGCCTCGGGCTGGGCAAGCCGATCGACCTGTCGGGCGTGGCCAACGCCGCGTGGTTCGGCGCGCCGGGCTTCACGGCGCCGGTGTTCGACGCCAGGGCGATGCTGCTGATCGCGCCGGTGGCCATCATCCTGGTGGCCGAGAACCTGGGCCACGTGAAGGCCGTGAGCGCGATGACGGGGCGCAACCTCGACCCCGTGATGGGCCGCGCCTTCGTCGGCGACGGCATCGCGACGATGGTCTCGGGCTCGGCCGGCGGCACCGGCGTGACGACGTACGCCGAGAACATCGGCGTGATGGCGGCGACCAAGATCTACTCGACGGCGATGTTCGTCGTGGCGGCGCTGATCGCGATCGTGCTCGGCTTCAGCCCGAAGTTCGGCGCGCTGATCCAGGCCATCCCGCTGGCGGTGATGGGCGGCGTGTCGATCGTCGTGTTCGGCCTCATCGCGGTGGCCGGCGCCAAGATCTGGGTCGACAACAAGGTCGACTTCTCCGACAACCGCAACCTGGTGGTGGCGGCCATCACGCTGGTGCTGGGCACCGGCGACTACACGCTCAAGTTCGGCGACTTCGCGCTCGGCGGCATCGGCACCGCGACCTTCGGTGCCATCGTGCTGTGGGCGCTGCTGCGGCGCGGGGGCGAGGCGAAGTGAGGTGAACCGACGCGGGTGGCCGCCCGCGCGGGGCCGCCACCGCGGCCGGCTTCACTCGGGCCGGAAACCCGCACTGCGCAGCAGCTCCACGCTCTGCGCCACGTCGGCGGCAATGTAGCGGCGGAACTGCTCCGGGCTTTCCGTCACCGGCTCGATGCCGAGCTTGGCGAAAGCCCCGGACTTGGCGAGCTCGCTGACGGCCTGGTTGATGAGCGCATTGAGCGCAGCCACGCGCTCCGGCGGCGTGGCCTTGGGCGCCCACACGCCGTACCAGGTCTCGTACCCGTACTGCGGCAGGCCGCTTTCCTGCAGCGTCGGGATCTCGGGCGCCAGCGCGCTGCGCTGCTTCGACGAGATCGCCACCGGCTTGACCTTGCCGGCTTTGGCCAGCGGTAGCAGCGAGATCATGGAATCGAGCAGCATGTCGACGTGGCCGCCGGCGACGTCGGTCAGCGCCGGCTGCGTGCCCTTGTAGTTGACGTAGGTGAGCTTGACGTCGCCCTGCTTGGCCAGCAGCAGCGTGGCCAGGTGGCTCGGCGCGCCGGCGGCCGGGATCGCCGCCGTCCACTGGCCCTGCTTGAGCTTCGCCGCGGCAAGCACGTCCTGCAGCTTGCTCGCGGCGACGGTCGGTGCCACCACCAGCAGCAGCGGGGCTTCGCCCACGCGCGCCACCGGCGCGAAGTCGGCTTGCGGGTCGTACGGCGGCACGCTCAGCACGTGGTTGGCCAGCACGTGCGTGGCGGCCGAGAACAGCAGCGTCGTGCCGTCGGGCGACGCCGTCTGCACCGCCTTGCCGCCGATGCTGCCGCTGGCGCCAGCCTTGTTCTCGACAACCACCGTCAGTCCGTGCTGCTTGCGCAGCTGCTCGCCGAGCAAGCGCGCGGCACTGTCGACGCCGCCGCCGGCGGCGAACGGCACGATCAGGCGCAGCGTCTGCCCCGGCTCGGGGAACTTGCCGCTCTGCGCTGCGGCCGGCGTGGCGGCCAAGGCGAAGGCTGCGCCCGCAGCGGCCAGCAGTGCGTCGAGTCGTCCGGTCAGTCTCATCGTCGTCTCCTGTTCTTCAATGTGCTCGCCGGCGGGGGCGGTGTCGCCCCTGCCGGCCCGAGGTCGGTCAGCGCGCCAGTCCGGCGGCGCACATCGCGTCGGCGATCTCGCGGTCGGCGCCTTCGGCCAGCGGCAGCAACGGCGGGCGCACCGTGGCGTGTTCGAGGATGCCGCGCGCCACCAACGCCCACTTCAGCGCCACCGAGCCTTCCATGTGCGACCCGCGGTGGTACACGTTGGCCGTGACCGGCAGCAGGCGGTCGTGCAGTTCGCGCGCCTTCTTGTAGTCCTTGGCCTTGCCGGCCTCGATCATCTCGACCAGCGGCTCGGGCGCGATGCAACCGTAGCCCACCAGCGCGCCGTCGACGTCGAACATCGTGTGCAGCAGGTACTCGTCGTGGCAGGTCAGGATCTGCAGCTCGGGGCGCTCCTGGCGGATGACGGGGATCTCGCGATCCCAGCGCTTCATGTTGCGCACGCCGTTCTTCATCGCGAACACGCCCGGCAGCGCGGCGATGTCGAGCTGGGTCTGCAGGTCGTAGGTGGCCTTGGTGGCGTCGGGGTACTGGAACAGGATCAGCGGCAGGCCGCTCGCCTCGTAGATCGCGCGGTAGCGGTCTTGCGCGGCGCCCTTCTGGTAGCCGAAGCGCAGCCAGCCGTGCGACGGGTACACGAGCCCGGCCGAGGCGCCGGCCTTGACGGCGCGCTTGGCCTCCTCGGCGGCAACCCGCGTGCCTTCGAGCGTGATGCCGGCGATGATGGGCAAGCGGTCACCGACCGACTCGCGGAACGCCTCGATGACCTTCGTCTGCTCGTCGCGCTCGAGGAACGTGCCTTCGCCGGCGTGGCCGAGCACCGTCAGGCCCTTGACGCCGTCGATGCCGCCGAGCCACTTGCCGAGACGATGGATGGCGGCGTAGTCGATGGCGCCATCGCGGGTGAACGGAGTCACGGGGGCGGGCACGAGGCCGCGAAGGTCGAGGGCTTTCATGGCAGATCCTTTCGGGGTTCAGGGGTGGACGGTGACGCCACTGTAGGAACCGCCGCCTTCTGTGCATAGCTACACTTCTAAGCATTCAGACTTGCCTTTTCACGCAAGTCTTTGGAGGCCCGTGATGAACGTGTCGGCGGTCAGACTTTTTCTCGAGGTCGCCGAGGCGAGCAGCCTCAGCAAGGTGGCGGCGCGGCGGCAGACGGCGCAGTCGCACGTCAGCCGGCAGATCACCGACTTCGAGCGCAGCTGCGGCGCGCGGCTGTTCCGCCGCACCGGCCGCGGCGTCGAGCTGACCGAGCTGGGCGAACGCGCGGTGGTGAGGCTGCGCGCGTGGCTGCAGCAGACCGAGCAGATCGAACAGGAACTGCGCTCCGATTCGGAACAGCTGATGGGCGACGTGCGGCTGGGGGTGATACCGTCGGCGGCGCACCCGCTGGTCACCCGCCTGTTCGAGCGCCTGCAGGGCGTGCACCCGGGCATCCGGCTCGACGTGGCCGAGGCACAGGGCGCCGAGCTCGACACGATGCTCGACAGCGCCGCCGTCGACATGGCGATCCTGTTCCGCTTCCGTCGCCCGAGCGGCGGCGAGGAGAAGCTGCTCGGCGTGGCCGGCACCTACCTGGTGTCGGCGCCGGGCGACGAGCTCACGAGCGCCCCGACGGTCCCGTTCGCGCGCCTGGCTGGCCTGCGGCTGGTGTTGCCGCGACGGCCCAGCCACTGGCGCAACGCGCTCGACGAGACGGCGCGCAGCCTGGACTTCAAGCTCGACGCTGCGGTGCAGGCCGACTCGCTGACGGTGCAGAAGGAACTCGTCGCACGCACTCGCGGCCTGTACTCTGTGCTCGGGCCATACACGATTGCGGAAGACGTGCGCCAGGGTCGCCTGCAGGCCAGCCGCGTCGTGCGTCCCGAACTGCAGCGGCACGTGACGCTGGCGATGCCGCGTCAGGGCAAGCTGTCGCCGGCCGCGCGCGTGGTAGCCGCGACGGTGCAGGCACTCGTGACGTCGTGGGGGCATCAGCTCACCGAGCCGTGAGCGCGGGAGCCGACGCCACCGGCGTCGGCTCCCGCCAAATCCGTGCGCCGTTCCGCGCTGGTGTCGTCAAGTTGGCACGGCCTCGGTCGATACCGCGTCGATGAGGGGCCTCGTCTTCGCCTCGCCCGGCCGCTGGTTGCGCGCCGCCCTGCTGGCGTGCTGGGCCGTGTCCGACGCGCACGCCGCGCGGGCGCACGACGTCTTCGTGCTGCACTCCTACAGCCAGGAGTACCCGTGGACGAAGCGGCAGCACGAGGGCTTCCTGGGCGGCCTGGCCGCCGACGCGCCCAACGCCTACGACGTGCGCGCCGAGTACCTCGACACCAAGCGCGTGCCCTACGACGCGGCCTATGCCTGGGAGGTGGCCGAGCACCTGGCGGCCAAGTACCGCGGCTACGCGCCCGACGCGGTCTACGTGACCGACGACAACGCGTTCGTCTTCGCGCTCGAGCACCTGCGGCGGCTGTTCCCGCGCGCCCCCGTCGTGTTCTCGGGCGTGAACGACTTCTCGGTGCGCGGGCGGCTGGACCCCGACCGCGTCACCGGCGTCTTCGAGCGCAAGGTGATCGGCCCCAACCTGGCGCTGGTGCAGCTCATCGCGCCCGACGCCACCGACATCGTCGTCGTCGGTGACGCCTCCGAGACGTACCGCGCGATCGAGCAGGAGATCCGCGCCGAGCTGGCCGGCCAACCGGGCGTGCGCGCGCGCTTCGTCGCCGATCGCCGGCTCGACCGGCTGCTGGCGGGCTTGCAGGCCGGCGGCGAGCGCTTCGTGGTCCTGACGACGCTGGGCGCGCTCGTCGGCACCGACGGCACGCCGCTGACGCTGGGCGAGGGCATCACGGCGATCACCGCGCTCGGGCGCCACGCCGTCGTCAGCATGGAGGACGTCTACCTCCTGCCCGGCGTGCTCGGCGGCGACGTCACCAGCGGCGCCGCGCAGGGCCAGGCCGCGGCACGGCTGGTGACGCAGCACCTGGGGGGCACGCCGCTGCGCGCGCTGGCGCCCGTCGAGACGAGCCCGAACGAGTACCTGTTCGACGCGCGCGAGCTGCAGCGCTCCGGGTTCGCGCTGCCGCCGGCGGTCGCCGCGCGCGCGACGATCCTCAACCCGCTGCCCGGCGTCGTCGAGCGCCACCAGCGCGAGATCGTCGTCGTGCTGTACGCGCTGACCGGCACGCTGGTGCTGTCGCTGACACTGTCGCTGGCCGTGGTGCTGCGCAAGAACCGCCAGATCGGCGCGCACGCGGCCGCGCTGCAGTCGCAGGCGGCGCAGATGGCCGAGACGCAGGACAGCCTGCTGCGGGCACAGCGCATCGCCGGCCTGGGCAACTGGGACTGGCGCATCGCCGAGGACCGGCTGTTCTGGTCGCGCGAGGTCTACCGCATTTTCGGCGTCGAGCCGGAGCGCTTCGCCGCCAGCTACGAGGCCTTTCTCGATCGCGTCCACGCCGACGACCGCGCCCTCGTCGACGGCGCGGTGCGCCGCGCGCTGGCCACCGGCGAGCCGTACGACATCACGCACCGCGTCGTGCTGCCCGGCGGCGCGGTGCGCGTGGTGCGCGAGAACGCCGAGGTGCTGCTCGACGCCGGAGGCCGGCCGATGCGCATGATCGGCACCGTGATGGACGTGACGGAGCGCGAGCAGACGCTGCGCGCGCTGCACCGCAGCGAGGAGACGCTGCGCCGCGTCATCGAGGGCCTGCCGGTCGTGCTGTGGATGCTCGACGCCGAGGGCCGCTTCGTGCTGTCGGAGGGCAAGGGGCTCGAATCCCTCGGGCGCCGGCCCGGCGAGGTCGTCGGCCAGTCGGTATTCGACCTCTACCGCGAGCACCCGGACGTGCTCGCCGACACGCGCCGCGCGCTTGCCGGCGAGGCCTTTGCCAGCACCTGGCAGGTCGGCAATGTCGTGTTCGACACGCGCTACTCGCCGCTGCGCGACGTCGGCGGCGCGGTCAACGGCGCGATCGGCGTCGCGATCGACGTCACCGAGCGCAAGCGCTACGAGGACCGGCTCGCGTACCTCGCCAACTTCGACCCCGTCACCGGGCTGCCGAACCGCTCGCTGTTCCGCGACCGCCTGGCCCACGCGCTGCACAACGCCGACCGGCACGGCCAGCGCGTGGCGCTGCTGTTCGTCGACCTCGACAACTTCAAGCACGTCAACGACTCGCTCGGCCACGCCGCGGGCGACGAGCTGCTGCGGCTGGTCGGCGCACGGCTTCGCGCGGCGGTGCGCGTCAGCGACACCGTCTGCCGCCTCGGCGGCGACGAGTTCACCGTCATCGCCGAGGGGCTGGCCAGGGACGAGGACACGGTCCACGTGGCGGCCAAGCTGCTCGAGCAGTCGGCGCAGCCGTACCGCCTCGGCGAGCGCGAGGTCTACGTGACGGCCAGCGTCGGCATCGCGATCTACCCGCGCGACGGCGACAGCGCCGACGCACTGCTGATGAACGCCGACGCGGCGATGTACCGCGCGAAGGAGAACGGCCGCCACGGCTACGAGTTCTTCACGCAGGCCATCAGCGCGCGCGCGCAGGAGCGGCTCGAGCTCGGCAACGAGCTGCGCGGCGCGCTGGCGCGCGGCGAGTTCGCGCTGCACTATCAGCCCAAGGTCGCGATCGACGGCGGCGCGGTCATCGGCTTCGAGGCGCTGCTGCGCTGGCGCAACGCGCGGCTGGGTGCCGTCTCGCCGGCCGTGTTCGTGCCGATCCTCGAGGAGACGGGGCTCATCGTCGAGGTCGGCGAGTGGGTGCTCGGCGAGGCCTGCCGCTGGGCGGCGCGGCTGCCGGCGCAGGGTGTGCGCGCGCCGGGCGTGTCGGTCAACCTGTCGGCGCGGCAGTTCCGCCACCCGCGGCTGGACGAGGTCGTGCAGCGCGCGCTTGCCGGCGCCGGGCTGGACGCCGCGCGGCTCGAGCTCGAGATCACCGAGTCCAGCCTGGTGGACCTGCAGGCCAACCTGCAGACGATGCAGCGGCTGAAGTCGCTCGGCGTGAGCCTGTCGATCGACGACTTCGGCACCGGCTACTCGTCGCTGTCGTACCTGAAGCGCTTCCCGGTCGACCGGCTGAAGGTCGACGCGTCGTTCGTGCGCGACGTGGCCGACGACCCCGACGACGCGGCCATCGTCGCCGCCATCGTCGGCCTGGCGCACCACCTGCAGCTGCGGGTGATCGCCGAGGGCGTCGAGACCGCCGAGCAGCTCGACTTCCTGCGCCGCCACGGCTGCGACGAGGTGCAGGGGTACCTGTTCGCGCGCCCGATGCCGGCCGACGAGGCCCGGACGTGGCTCGCGGCGCGGTCGACCGGAGCGCCCCTCGACACGGCGCCGGTCGCGCTGGGGCACGAGGCCTGAAGCGGCCGACGCCGCTCAGATCGCCATCAGCCGGCGCACGCCGTCGGCCTCCATCGACGCGCCGCCCCCGCGCGCGACGACCTCGCCGCGCTCCATCACGAGGTACTGGTCGGCCAGTTCGGCGGCGAAGTCGTAGTACTGCTCGACGAGCACGATGGCCATCGTCTTGCGGTCGGCGAGCCTGCGGATCACGCGGCCGATGTCCTTGATGATGCTCGGCTGGATGCCCTCGGTCGGCTCGTCGAGCAGCAGCAGCCTGGGGCCCGCGGCCAGCGCGCGCGCGATCGCGAGCTGCTGCTGCTGGCCGCCCGAGAGGTCGCCGCCGCGGCGGCGCAGCATCTGCCTGAGCACCGGGAACAGTTCGAACAGCTCGGCCGGGATCGGCGTGCCGCCGCTCCTGTACGCCAGGCCCATGCGCAGGTTCTCCTCGACCGTGAGGCGGCCGAAGATCTCGCGCCCCTGCGGCACGTAGCCGACGCCGGCGCGCACGCGCTCGTAGGGCGGCTCGCGCGTGAGGTCGCGCCCGTCGAGCGCGACGGTGCCGGTCTTCACAGGCACCACGCCCATCAGGCTCTTGAGCAGCGTCGTCTTGCCGACGCCGTTGCGCCCGAGCACCACCGTGACCTCGCCCAGCGCCGCCTCGAACGAGACGTTGCGCAGGATGTGGCTGCCGCCGTAGTACTGATTGAGCCCTTCAACGCTGAGCATCGCCTGCACCCTTCGTGACCCTGGCTGGTACCCCCTCCCGGAGCGGGCCAGGGGGAGCCGTGATGTCCACCGCAGGTGTACCTGGGGCTAACGCCCCAGGTACACCTCGACCACCTGCTCGTTGGCCTGCACGTCGGCCAGCCGCCCTTCGGCCAGCACGCGGCCCTCGTGCAGCACCGTGACCTTCTTGCGGCCTTCGGTGAGCTGCTCGACGAACTTCATGTCGTGCTCGACGACGACCAGCGAGTGCTCGCCCTCGAGCGACAGGAACAGCTCGGCGGTGCGCTCGGTCTCCTCGTCGGTCATGCCGGCCACCGGCTCGTCGAGCAGCAGCAGCTTGGGGTCCTGCACCAGCAGCATGCCGATCTCGAGCCATTGCTTCTGCCCGTGGCTGAGCAGCCCCGCGGTGCGCTGCGCGTCGCCCTTCAGGTGGATGCGCTCGAGCACGGCGCCCAGGCGGTCGAGCTGCTCGCCCGACAGGCGCGAGAACAGGCTCGCGCGCACGCGGCGGTCGGCCTTCAGCGCGAGCTCGAGGTTCTCGAACACGCTGAGGTCCTCGTAGACGGTGGGCTTCTGGAACTTGCGGCCGATGCCGATCTGCGCGATGTCGTTCTCGCGCAGGCGCAGCAGGTCGACGTTGCTGCCGAAACTCACGCGGCCGGCGTCGGGCCTGGTCTTGCCGGTGATGACGTCCATCATCGTCGTCTTGCCGGCGCCGTTGGGGCCGATGATGCAGCGCAGCTCGCCGACGTCGATCGCCAGCGTGAGCGCGTTCAACGCCTTGAAGCCGTCGAAGCTGACGGTGACGTCGTCGACGTACAGCGCGACGCCGTGCGCGAAGTCGGGCTCGCCGCCCACGAGCACGCGGCCGAACGCGGCGTCGCGCCCGCCCGACGGCGCGGCCTGCTGCCGCTCGCGGTACGCGGCCAGCGCCTTCGCGCCCTGCTCCATCAGGTCGGGCGTCACGCGCGCTTCTCCCTGGCCTTGCGGAACAGCCCGACGATGCCCTGCGGCAGGAACAGCGTCACCGCGATGAACAGCGCGCCGAGGAAGTACAGCCAGTACTCGGGGAACGCGACCGTGAACCAGCTCTTGGCGCCGTTGACGAAGAACGCGCCGACGATGGGCCCGATCAGCGTCGCGCGCCCGCCCACCGCGGCCCAGATCGCGATCTCGATCGAAGCCGCCGGACTCATCTCGCTCGGGTTGATGATGCCCACCTGCGGCACGTACAGCGCCCCGGCCACGCCGCACATCACGGCGCTGAGCGTCCAGATGCTGAGCTTGTAGGCGATCGGGTCGTAGCCGGTGAACATCACGCGGCTCTCGGCGTCGCGGATGGCCTGCAGCACGCGGCCGTAGCGGCTCGCGACGATCGCGCGCGCGAGCAGGAAGAAGCCGATCAGCACCAGCCCGGTGACGACGAACAGCACCATGCGCGTCGTCGGCGTCGCGATCGGGATGTCGAGGATGCGCTTGAAGTCGGTGAAGCCGTTGTTGCCGCCGAAGCCGGTCTCGTTGCGGAAGAACAGCAGCATCGCCGCGTACGTCATCGCCTGCGTGATGATCGAGAAGTACACGCCCTTGATGCGCGAGCGGAACGCGAACCAGCCGAACACGAACGCCAGCAGCCCCGGCACGAGCACGACCATCGCCATCTGGAGCGCGAAGCTGTCGCTGAAGGTCCAGTGCCACGGCAGCGCCTTCCAGTCGAGGAAGACCATGAAGTCGGGCAGGTCCGACTGGTACTGGCCCTCGCGGCCGATCTGGCGCATCAGGTACATGCCCATCGCGTAGCCGCCGAGCGCGAAGAACAGCCCGTGGCCGAGCGACAGGATGCCGGTGTAGCCCCAGATCAGGTCCATCGCCAGCGCGCAGATCGCGTAGCACATGATCTTGCCGACCAGCGACACCCAGTAGTCGCCGAGGTGCCACACGCTGTCGGGCGGCACCGCGAGGTTGAGCACCGGCACCAGCACCGTGACGGTGAGCAGCGCGGCCATCACGCCGCTCCAGCCCTTCGGGCCGAGCAGGCGCACTCTCGGCACGAACACGACCTGGTCGAGCGGCCGCCGCGGACCCGGCTGTGCCGGTCCGCTGGCGGCGCCCCCGGGGCCCGACGAGGCCCCTGCGGGTCCGGGAGGAGGCGCCGGAGGCGCTGCGGGGGGGGTCATGCCTCCGCGCTCCGGCCCTTCATCGCGAACAGGCCCTGCGGCCGCTTCTGGATGAAGACGACGATGAACAGCAGCACCATGATCTTCGCGAGCACGGCGCCGGCCCAGCCCTCGAGCACCTTGTTGAGCACGCCCAGCCCGAGCGCGGCGACGACGGTGCCGGCGAGCTGGCCCACGCCGCCGAGCACGACGACGAGGAACGAGTCGACGATGTACTGCTGCCCGAGGTCGGGCCCGACGTTGCCGACCTGGCTCAGCGCGCAGCCGGCCAGCCCCGCGATGCCGGCGCCGAGCGCGAAGGCCAGCGTGTCGACGCGCGCCGTGTTGACGCCCACGCACGCCGCCATGCGCCGGTTCTGCGTCACGCCGCGCACGAACAGGCCCAGCCGCGTCCTCGCGATCAGCAGCGCGACGCCGGCCAGCACGAGGAACGCGAACACGATGATCGCGATGCGGTTGTACGGCAGCGTCAGGTTCGGCAGCGCCGCGATGCCGCCGCTCATCCACGACGGGTTCTCGACCGGCACGTTCTGCGCGCCGAACAGCGAGCGCACCGACTGCATCAGGATCAGGCTGATGCCCCAGGTGGCCAGCAGCGTCTCGAGCGGGCGGCCGTAGAGCCAGCGGATCACGCCGCGCTCGAGCAGCGCGCCGACGCCGGCGGCCACGAGGAACGCGACCGGGATCGCGGCGAGCAGGTAGACGTCGAACCAAGCGGGCGCGAACTGGCGGAACAGGTTCTGCACGACGTAGGTGGCGTAGGCACCGATCATCATCAGCTCGCCGTGCGCCATGTTGATGACGCCGAGCAGCCCGTAGGTGATCGCCAGCCCGAGCGCGACGAGCAGCAGGATCGAGCCGAGGCTGATGCCGGTGAACAGCACGCCCAGCCGCTCGCCCCACGCCAGCCGCGCCTCGACCTGGCGCAGCGCGTCGCGCAGGGCGTCGCGCACCTGCGCGTCGGGCTCGACGCCGGGCGCCAGGCGCTCGAGCAGCAGCGCCCGCGTGGCCGGGTGGCCGCTCGCGGCCAGGCGCTCGGCGGCCGCGAGGCGCTGCGCGCGGTCGGGCGCCGCGACGAGAATGGCCGCCTGCAGCCCTTCGAGCTGGGCCTTCAGCGCGTCGTCGGTCTCGGCGGCGGCGGCGCGCTCGAGCAGCGGCAGGCGCGACACGTCGGCCTCGCGGCGCAGCCGGTCGATGGCGGCTGCGCGCTCGCGCCGCTCCGGGGAGAACAGCAGCAGCGCGGCCTGTGCCGCCTGCAGCTCGCGGCGCAGGCGGTTGTTGATCGTCACGTCGGCGGCGTCGGCGGGCAGCGTCGCCGCGGCGCCGGTCACGGCGTCGAACGCCGCGCCGCCGCGCAGCACGAACACCTGCTCGCCGGCGACGCGCACGTCGCCGTCGAGCATCGCCTGCACCAGCGCGGCCAGCGCCGGGTCGGACTGCGTGGCCGCCGCCTGCAGCGCCGCGATGCGCTCGTCGTTGCCGGCGCCGGCGGCGATCGCGAGCGCCTGCTGCGGCGTCAGCGCGTGCGCGGCGCCGGCGCACGCGACGAGCCAGCACGCGATCAGTGCGAGTGCACGGACGACACGCGCATGGAGGCGGGCATGAAGACGGGCACGAAGCAACGGCACGGGCATCGGCGAATCAGGACGTGGGGCGGCCGCGGGGCCTGAAGCACGCGTACGCAAGTACCGCGCCGGGCGCCGCGACGCGGAGGTCGCGGCCGCGCGCGGCGCGGCGTCGGGGCACACGCGCCTGGCGGCGCGTGCACACCCCGCGGGCGGCGATCAGTTCTTGGCCGCCATGCGCGCCGGCTCGTCCTTCTTCTTGTCGTTGCCGGCGATGAACGGGCTCCACGGCTGCGCGCGCACCGGGCCGGGCGTCTTCCACACGACGTTGAACTGGCCGTCGGCGCGGACCTCGCCGATGAACACCGGCTTGTGCAGGTGGTGGTTCTTCTCGTCCATCTTGGCGACGAAGCCGCTGGGTGCGTTGAACGTCTGACCGGCCATCGCGGCGCGCACCTTGTCGACGTCGGTGCTCTTGGCCTTGGTGACGGCCTGGGCCCACATGTGCACGCCGATGTAGGTCGCCTCCATCGGGTCGTTGGTCAGCGGGCGGTCCTTGTGGCCGGCGATGTTCTTGGCCTTCGCGTAGTCGCTCCACTTCTTGATGAAGGCGTCGTTGGTCGGGTTCTTGATCGACATGAAGTAGTTCCACGCCGCGAGGTGGCCCACCAGCGGCTTGGTGTCGACGCCGCGCAGTTCCTCCTCGCCGACCGAGAACGCGACCACCGGCACGTCGGTGGCCTTCAGGCCCTGGTTGCCGAGCTCCTTGTAGAAGGGCACGTTGGAGTCGCCGTTGATCGTCGACACCACCGCCGTCTTCTTGCCCTCGCTCGCGAAGCGCTTGATCTTGGCGATGATCGACTGGTAGTCGGAGTGGCCGAACGGCGTGTACTCCTCCATGATGTCGGCGTCGCCGATGCCCTTGCTGTTGAGGAACGCGCGCAGGATCTTGTTCGTCGTGCGCGGGTAGACGTAGTCGGTGCCGAGCAGCACGAAGCGCTTGGCCTCGCCGCCGTCCTTGCTCATCAGGTACTCGACGGCGGGGATCGCCTGCTGGTTGGGCGCCGCGCCGGTGTAGAACACGTTGCGCGAGATCTCCTCGCCCTCGTACTGCACGGGGTAGAACAGCAGCCCGTTGAGCTCCTCGAACACCGGCAGCACGCTCTTGCGGCTGACCGAGGTCCAGCAGCCGAACACGACGGCGACCTTGTCCTGCGTCAGCAGCTGGCGTGCGCGCTCGGCGAACAGCGGCCAGTTCGACGCCGGGTCGACGACGACCGGCTCGAGCTTGCGGCCCATCACGCCGCCCTTGGCGTTGATCTCGTCGATGGCCATCAGCACGGTGTCCTTGAGCACCGTCTCGGAGATGGCCATCGTGCCCGACAGCGAGTGCAGCACGCCGACCTTGATCGGGGCCTGCTGCGCGAGCGCGAGGGCGGGCAGGCCGAGCGCGGAGGCGGCGGCCAGGGCGGTGACGGAACGGCGGGAGATCTTCATGGTGCGGGCACTCCTGGTCGGTCGTGAAGGGATGCCCGTGAGGCTACGGACGAAGCGCCTGCGCACCTATACGCAAGGTGGCGTAGGCGGCCGCGGCGCGGGGCGCGCGTGGCCGCGCAGGCTCAGCGGCGCGCCGCGCCGACCTGCGCCAGCGCGAGCGACGCCGCCGCGGTGCGCGTCTCGACGCCGAGCTTGCCGAACACGTGCTCGAGGTGCTTGTGCACCGTGCGCGGCGACAGCGACAGGATGTCGCCGATGTCGCGGTTGGTCTTGCCCTGGATCACCCAGTACAGCACCTCGACCTCCCGTGCCGTCAGCGCCGTGAACGCACGCGCCAGCGCGTCGAGCAGCGCGGCTTCCGAGTCCTCGCGCAGCACGACGAGCCACTCGCCGTCGCCGCTGTCGTCCATCGCGTGCATCGCGAACGTGAGCCGGCGCGCGCCCTGACCGACCGTGAGTCCCTGCGGCTCGGCGCCGGCGCGGCGGCGCAGCACCTCGCGCGCGACCCAGGCCATCACCGGCGGCGGCGTCAGCACCTCGGGCACCGCGGGGAAATGCTGCTGCAGCAGCTCGCGCGCGAGCGCGGTCTGCCACAGGCGCCGGCCGTCGCGCTCGCGCACGACGAAGGTCGCGTGGCCGAAGGCGTCGAGCGCGCGCCGCGCCTGGCCCTGCGCGCGTGCGTTGCGCAGGTGGCTGTCGATGCGCGCGATCAGCTCGCGCGTGCGCACCGGCTTGGTCACGTAGTCGACGACGCCGGCGCCGAAGGCGTCGACGACGTGCTCGGTCTCGGTGAGCCCGGTCATGAAGACGATCGGGATGCCGCTGGTCGCGGCGTCGGCCTTCAGCCGGCGCGCGACCTCGAAGCCGTCGAGGCCGGGCATCACGGCGTCGAGCAGCACGATGTCGGGCCGCGCCTGCGCGACGGTGGCCAGCGCCGCCTCGCCCGACGTCGCGACGAGCACGGTGTAGCCCGACTCGTCGAGCGCGTCGTGCAGCACGGCGAGGTTGTCCGGCACGTCGTCGACGATCAGCACGACGTCGGTGGCTTCAGCGGCGGGGCGGTTCATCGAGGGCCTGGTCGACGACGGCGCGCAGCGCGTCGAGTTCGAAACGCTGCGCCATCGCGCGCAGCCGGGCAACGAAGCGGGCCGCCGCGGCGTCGGCAGCCTCGATCTCGTCGAGCTTGTGCTGCACGCCGCGCAGGTAGCCCACCGCGATCAGCTGGCGCAACGCGCGCAGCTGCTCCCGGTCGGGAAGCGGCTCCGGGCCGGTCGTTGCGGGCGCGTCGGGTCGCACGGGCGGCGCAGGGCCGGTGATCCATGCGAGCGCCAGCCGCGCGCCGAGCCAGTCGAGGAGCCGCGCGCAGCGCACCGGCTTGACGAAGAAGTCGTCGGGGGCGATGCCGACGTCGTTGTCCAGAGCGCGGTCGAACGCGTTGGCCGACACCACGGCCACGGGCTGCGCGTGGCCGGCCGCGCGCAGCCGGCGGATCGTCTCCCAGCCGTCGATGCCGGGCATCGCGAGGTCCATCAGGACCGCGTCGGGGCGCGGCCTTGCGGGGTCGGCCAGCCACGCCAGCGCCGCCTCGCCCGACGCGGCGCCGTCGATCGCGAAGCCCAGCGGCTGCAGCAGGTCGTGCATCAGCGCGCGGTCGGCCTCCTCGTTGTCGACGACGAGGATGCGTCGGCGCGGGCCGACGTGGCCGGCGCGCGGGCCGGGCAGCGGCGGCGTGCCCGCCGCCATCGTCACCTCGGGCAGGAACAGGCGCACGCTGAACGTGCTGCCCTCGCCCGGGCGGCTGGTGGCGGTCAGTTCGCCGCCCATCAGTTCGGCGAGCATCTTCGCGATCGTCAGCCCGAGCCCGGTGCCGCCGGCGGCGCTGCCCCCGGCGGCCGAGCCGCGCGCGAACGGCTCGAAGATGCGCGCCAGCTCGGCCGCGTCCATGCCGGGGCCCGAGTCGACGACGTCGAAGCAGGCCATGTCGCGCGTGTGCCGCACGCGCAGCTCGACGCGCCCGCGCGCCGTGAACTTGACGGCGTTGCCCAGCAGGTTGATCAGGATCTGGCGCAGCCGCCGCTCGTCGGCACGCACCACCTCGGGCAGCGGCGGCTCGAACGCGCGCACGAAGCCGATGCCCTTGGCCGCGGCCTGCAGCTCGAACAGGCGCGCGATCTCGTCGAGGCCGTCGCGAAAGCGCATCGGCTCGACCTGCAGCGCGAGCCTGCCGGCCTCGATGCGCGCGAGGTCGAGCGTGCCCTCGATGAGCCCGAGCAGGTGGTCGCCGCCGCGGCGGATCACGCTCACGGCCTGGCGCCGGTGCGCCGGCATCGCCTCGTCCTCCTCGAGCAGCTGCGCGTAGCCGAGGATGCTGTTGAGCGGCGTGCGCAGCTCGTGGCTGATCGCGGTGACGTAGCGCGTCTTCGCGTGGTTCGCGGCCTCGGCGGCGCGCTGGGCGCTCTCGGCCTGCGCCATCGCGCGCTGCAGCGCCTCGTCGGTGCGGCGGTGCGACGCGATCTCGGCGCGCAGCGCCTGCGTCTGGCGGGTCGACTCCTCCTGCGCGACGCGGCGGCTGCGGTGCGCGAGCACGAGCCACCAGCACACGACGGCGGCCACGACCAGCAGCAGCAGGTACACGTGCAGGAAGCTCGAGCGCAGCAGCGCGAGCACCGGCGCGACATCGGCGGTGACGACCTCGGTGGCGAGCGAGCGCGCGCCCTGCTGGTACAGCACGCCCAGCAGCAGCGCGAGGCCCGGCGCGACGACGAGCATCAGCAGCAGCCAGTGGCCCAGCCCGGCGTCGAGCGTGGGCCACACGCGCCGCGGCAGCAGCCGGCGCAGCAGCGCCGCCCACTGGGCGGCGAGGTTGGCGTGCGGCTTGCACAGGTCGCCGCAGCGCGCGTCGAGCGTGCAGCACAGCGAGCAGATCGCGCCGCCGTAAGCCGGGCAGTGCGCCATGTCCTCGGCCTCGTAGTCGCGCTCGCAGATCGTGCAGCGCTGCGTCGCGGCAGGCTGCAGGCGCCGGTAGGCGCCGTCGCCTGCCGCCTGCGCCGCGGCCGACGGCGTGCGGGCCAGGTAGTAGCGCCCGCCGGTGGCCCACGCGATGAGCGGCGACGCGACGAACGCAGTGACGAGCGCGATCGCCGCCGAGTAGGCCTGCGCGACCTCGCCGTACAGCCCCAGGTGCGCCGTGACCGACAGCAGCGACGCCAGCGCCATCGCGCCGACGCCCACCGGGTTGATGTCGAACAGGTAGGCGCGGCGGAACTCGATGCCCCGCGGCGACAGCCCGAGCGGCTTGTTGACGACGAGGTCGGCGACCACCGCCATGATCCACGCGATCGCGACGTTGGCGTACAGCCCGAGCACGTGGCCCAGCGCCTGGAACACGTTGAGTTCCATCAGCACCAGTGCGATCGCCGTGTTGAACACCATCCACACGACGCGCCCGGGGTGGCTGTGCGTCAGCCGCGCGAAGAAGTTGCTCCACGCCAGCGAGCCGGCGTAGGCGTTGGTGACGTTGATCTTGAGCTGCGAGACGACGACGAACAGCGCCGTGGCCGCCACCGCCAGCCCGTACTGCGAGAACACGAACTCGTAGGCCACCAGATACATCTGGTTCGGGTCGACGGCGCGCTCGGCCGGCACCATGTGCGTGATGGCCAGGTACGCCAGCAATGCGCCGCCGAGCATCTTGACGACGCCCGGCAGCACCCAGCCCGGCCCGCCGACCAGCACGGCGGCCCACCAGCGCCAGCGGTTGGCCGCGGTGCGTTCGGGCATGAAGCGCAGGTAGTCGACCTGCTCGCCCATCTGCGTGATCAGCGCGATGCCCACCGTCGTCGCGGCGCCGAACGCGATGGCGTCGAACGCCGCGGCACCCGCGCCGCCCGCGCCGCCCGCGCCGCCGTAGCGCGCGAGCTCGGTCAGGATGTCGGGCTGCTGGGCGAACACCGCCACGTAGGGCACGACGAGCAGTGCCAGCCACAGCGGCAGCGTCCACGCCTGCAGGCGGCTGAGCACCGTCACGCCGTGCACGACGAGCGGGATCACGACCAGCGCGCAGATCAGGTAGCCCCAGGCCGGCGGGATGCCGAACGCGAGCTCGAGCGCGTAGGCCATCACCGCCGCCTCGAGCGCAAAGAAGATGAACGTGAAGCTGGCGTAGATCAGCGACGTGATCGTCGAGCCGATGTAGCCGAACCCGGCGCCGCGCGTGAGCAGGTCCATGTCGACGCCGTGGCGCGCCGCGAAGACGCTGATCGGCAGCCCGGCGACGAAGATCACCAGCCCGGTGACGACGATGGCCAGCGCGGCGTTGACGAAGCCGTGCTGCACGAGCAGCGTCGCGCCGATCGCCTCGAGGATCAGGAACGACGCGGCGCCGCCGAAGGCCGCGTGGGCCACGCGCCACTCGCCGCCGCGGCGGAAGCTGCGCGGCGTGAAGCGCAGCGCGTAGTCTTCGATCGTTTCGCTCGCGACCCAGCTGTTGTAGTCGCGCCGCACCTTGACGACCTGCTGCGGCGCCTCGGCGGCGCCGGGCGCCGGCAGCGGGGTGATCGGGATGGTGCGCGCCATGACGGCGCTGCTACAAGAAACGCACCAGCCCTGTCGCACCGGCGGCGGGCGCGCTTAAGATGGCATCGAACCTGCAATCGACCGGGCCATGGAACTGACGCCGCGCGAGAAGGACAAGCTGCTGATCTTCACCGCCGCGCTGCTCGCCGAGCGCCGCAAGGCGCGCGGCCTGAAGCTGAACTACCCCGAGGCGGTGGCCCTGATCACCGCGGCGATCATGGAAGGCGCGCGCGACGGCAAGAGCGTCGCGGCGCTGATGAGCGAGGGCAAGACGGTGCTCGGGCGCGGCGACGTGATGGACGGTGTGGCCGAGATGATCCCCGAGATCCAGGTCGAGGCCACGTTCCCCGATGGCACCAAGTTGGTGACGGTTCACCAGCCGATCGCCTGACGCGCACCGTTGACGGGCGCCGCGCATCCCCCACGACACCACGACACGAGGAGAGAGAGCATGAACCCCGCCCCGCCCGCCCGAGACACGCACCGCCCCGGCCGGCACACGGCGCTGCGCACGGCCGGTGTCGCGACGCTGCTGGCCAGCCTGCCGCTGTGGGCCGCGGCCCACGTCGGCGGCGATCACGCGCACGACGGACTCGTCGCCGGGCTGATGCACCCGTTCACCGGTGCCGACCACCTGGTGGCGATGCTGGCGGTGGGATGCTGGAGCGCGCTCGTCGCGCGGCGCGCGCGGCCCGACCTGTGGCTGGTGCCGCTGGGCTTCGTCGTCGTGCTCGTGCTCGGCGCGCTGCTCGGCGCCGGCGGCTTGGCGCTGCCGGCGGTCGAGCCGCTGATCGCCGCGTCGCTCGTCGCGCTGGGCCTGATGGTCGCGGTGCAGGCGCGCCTGCCGCTGGCCGCCGCCGCCGCGCTGGTCGGCGCGTTCGGCCTGTTGCACGGCCACGCGCACGGCGCCGAGCTCGGTGCCGGCACGGCGCTCGTCGGCATGGCGCTGGGCAGCGCGCTGCTGCACGCGGTCGGCATGGCCGCCGGGCTGCTGGTGCGCGAGCGCAGCCGCTGGTGGCCTCGGCTGGCCGGCGCGGCGACGCTGGCGTTCGGCGTGTCGCTGCTCGTGGGCGGCTGACATGATCCCGGGCGAACTGTTTGCCGACGGGCCCGACCACGTGCTGAACCCCGGCCGGCGCACCGTCTCGCTGGTGGTCGAGAACGCCGGCGACCGGCCGGTGCAGGTCGGCTCGCACTACCACTTCGCCGAAACCAACGCGGCGCTGAAGTTCGACCGCAACGTCGCGCGCGGGATGCGGCTGAACATCGCCAGCGGCACCGCGGTGCGCTTCGAGCCGGGGCAGCAGCGCACGGTGGAACTCGTCGACTACGCCGGCGGGCGCGAGGTCTGGGGCTTCCGCGGCCTGGTGCAAGGAAAGCTCTGATGACCCCCAAGCTCACTTCGTTCTCGCCCCCCCGAGGGGGCGCCAAAGCCCTGCGGGCGGCCGGGCGGGCCCTGTGATGGCCACGCTGGGACGACGCGCCTACGCCGAGATGTTTGGCCCCACGGTGGGCGACCGCCTGCGGCTGGCCGACACCGACCTCGTCGTCGAGGTCGAGCAGGACCTGACGCTCAGGGCCGGCGGCTACGGCGAGGAGGTCAAGTTCGGCGGCGGCAAGGTGATCCGCGACGGCATGGGGCAGAGCCAGGTCGTCAACGGCCCGGGCGCCCATGAGGCGGTCGACTGCGTGATCACCAACGCGCTGATCGTCGACCACTGGGGCATCGTCAAGGCCGACATCGGCCTCAAGGGCTGCCGCATCGCGGCGATCGGCAAGGCCGGCAACCCCGACGTGCAGCCGGGGGTGGACATCGTGATCGGCCCGGGCACCGAGGTCATCGCCGGCGAAGGGATGATCGTCACCGCCGGCGGGATCGACACGCACATCCACTGGATCTGCCCGCAGCAGATCGAGGAAGCGCTGATGTCGGGCGTCACGACGATGACCGGCGGCGGCACCGGCCCGGCCACGGGCACCAACGCGACCACCTGCACGCCGGGGCCGACCAACATCGCGCGCATGCTGCAGGCCGCCGACGCGTTCCCGATGAACCTGGGCTTCCTCGGCAAGGGCAACGCGAGCCGGCCCGACGCGCTGGCGCAGCAGATCGACGCCGGCGCGATCGGCCTGAAGCTGCACGAGGACTGGGGCACGACGCCGAGCGCGATCGACTGCTGCCTGTCGGTGGCCGAGGCCACCGACACGCAGGTCGCGATCCACACCGACACGCTCAACGAGAGCGGCTTCGTCGAGGACTCGATCGCCGCGTTCAAGGGCCGCACGATCCACACCTTCCACACCGAAGGCGCGGGCGGCGGCCACGCGCCCGACATCCTCAAGGTCGTCGGCGAGGCCAACGTGCTGCCGAGCTCGACGAACCCGACGCGCCCCTACACCGTCAACACGCTCGACGAGCACCTCGACATGCTGATGGTGTGCCACCACCTCGACGCCGGCATCGCCGAGGACCTCGCCTTCGCCGAGAGCCGCATCCGGCGCGAGACGATCGCCGCCGAGGACATCCTGCACGACCTCGGCGCGATCAGCATCATGAGCAGCGACAGCCAGGCGATGGGGCGCGTGGGCGAGGTCATCACGCGCACCTGGCAGACGGCGCACAAGATGAAGGTGCAGCGCGGCGCGCTGCCCGAGGACGGCGCGCGCAACGACAACTTCCGCGTCAAGCGCTACGTCGCCAAGTACACGATCAACCCGGCGATCACGCACGGCATGAGCCACGAGATCGGCAGCGTCGAGGTCGGCAAGTGGGCCGACCTCGTGCTGTGGCGCCCGGCGTTCTTCGGCGTGAAGCCGGCGCTGATCCTCAAGGGTGGCTTCATCGCCGCGGCGGCGATGGGCGACCCCAACGCCAGCATCCCGACGCCGCAGCCGGTGCACTATCGCCCGATGTTCGGCGCCTTCGGCGGCGCGATGCACCGCACGTCGATCACGTTCGTGTCGCAGGCGGCACTGGCCGGCGGTGTGGCCGAGGCGTACGGGCTGCACAAGCACCTGGCCGCGGTCAAGGGCTGCCGCACCGTGACGAAGACCGACATGGTGCACAACGGTTACCTGCCGCAGATGCAGATCGACGCGCAGACCTACGAGGTGCGTGCCGACGGGCAACTGCTGACCTGCGAGCCGGCGAAGGTGCTGCCGATGGCGCAGCGCTACTTCCTGTTCTAAGCGCGGCGGCCTGCGAGCGGCCCGACAATCGCGGCATGCTGACCGTCAACAAGCTGGTTCCCCAGGGCCGCGGCCTCGCCAAAGCGCTGCTCGCGCGCGCCACGCACGTCGCGCTCGACTGGGACACGCGCGGCAAGAGCCGCTTCGACGCCACCGACTCGGCCGGGCGCCACCTCGGCGTGTTCCTGCCGCGCGGGCAGGTCGTGCGCGGCGGCGACGTGCTGGTGGCCGAAGACGGCTCGCTGGTGCGCGTCGACGCGGCGCCGCAGCCGGTGCTCGTCGTGCGGGCGTGCGCCGAGCACGGCTCGCCGTTCGACCTGCTGCGCGCCGCGTACCACCTGGGCAACCGCCACGTGCAGCTCGAGCTGAAGCCCGACCACCTGAAGCTCGAGCCCGACCACGTGCTGGCCGAGATGCTGCGCGCGATGCACCTGATCGTGCGCGACGAGCAGGCCCCGTTCGAGCCGGAGTCCGGCGCCTATGCCGCGGCGGGTCATGCGCACGGCCATGGCCATGATCACGGGCACGACCACGGCGCGGCGCACGGCCAGGGTCACGCAGCCCATGGGCACGTCCACGGTCCGTCGTGCGGGCACGATCATGGCCACGGGCACGCCCACGGGCATGACCACGGGCACCGCCACGACCGCTGACGCCCGACGGTGCCCGACGCGACCCCGCTTCCGCCCGCCGCGCTGCTGCAGCTGATCTGGCTCGCGTCGCCGGCGCTGCCGGTCGGCGGCTTCAGCTACTCCGAGGGGCTCGAAGCCGCCGTCGATGCCGGCATCGTCACCGACGAGCCGGGCACGCGCGACTGGCTGCTCGAGCAGCTGGCCCTCGTGCAGGCACGCAGCGACCTGGCCGCCGCCGCGTCGGCGTTCGTCGCGTGGCGCTCCGGCGACGTGGCGCGCGCGCAGGCGCTCAACGCGTGGGTCGCGTCGACGCGCGAATCGGCCGAGCTGCGGCTGCAGAGCGAGCAGATGGGCCGCTCGCTCGCACAGTGGCTGCGTCAGCGCCACCCCGACGACGCGCGCGTCGCGGCGCTCGACGCGTTCGCGCCGGCACCGACCTGGCCCGTCGCGTTCGCGCTGGCCGCCGCGGCCACGGGGGCGCCGGTGCGCGACGCGCTGCTCGCGATGGCCTTCGGCTGGGCCGAGAACCTCGTGCAGGCCGCCGTGCGCGCGGTGCCACTCGGCCAGAGCGCCGGGCAGCGCATCCTCAGCGCGCTGGCCGACGCGATCCCCGCCGCCGTCGACGACGCCCTCGCCGCCACCGACGACACCCGCCAGTCGTTCGCGCCGAGGCTGGCCATCCTGTCGGCATGCCACGAAACCCAGTATTCGCGCCTGTTCCGCTCATGACGACACTGCACTCGATCCCCGGCCGCACCAAGAAGCTGCCCCCGCTGCGCGTGGGCGTCGGCGGCCCCGTCGGTTCCGGCAAGACGACGCTCGTCGAGATGCTGTGCAAGGCGATGCGCGAGCGCTGGGACCTGGTCGTCGTCACCAACGACATCTACACGAAGGAAGACCAGCGACTGCTGACGGTGGCCGGTGCGCTCGAGCCCGAACGCATCATGGGCGTCGAGACCGGCGGCTGCCCGCACACGGCGATCCGCGAGGACGCGTCGATCAACCTCGAGGCGGTGGACCGCATGCTCGCCAAGTTCCCCGACGCCGACATCGTGTTCATCGAGTCGGGCGGGGACAACCTGGCCGCCACGTTCAGCCCCGAGCTGAGCGACCTGACGATCTACGTCATCGACGTCGCCGCCGGCGAGAAGATCCCGCGCAAGGGCGGGCCCGGCATCACGAAGAGCGACCTGTTCGTGATCAACAAGACCGACCTCGCGCCGCACGTGGGCGCCGACCTCGCGGTGATGGAGGCCGACACGCGGCGCATGCGCCCGCACCGCCCCTACGTGATGACGAACCTGCGCACCACGCAGGGCCTGCAGGACGTCGTCGACTTCATCGAGCGCAAGGGACTGCTGACGGCGGCGGCGACACCCTGATCGCCTATAGTCGGACGCAGCGTCGTCAACCCCAGGAGGTCGTCATGGGTCTGTTCAGCTTCATCAAGGAAGCCGGCGAAAAGCTGTTCGGCAAGGGCGAGGCCAAGGCGGCGCAGGAGGCCGCGGCACAGGCGCCGAATCCCGAGAACATCGCACGGCTGAACAAGGCCGCCGCCGACGCGATCGTCGCCTACATCGGCACGATGGGGCTGAAGGTCGACGGGCTGGCCGTCACCTTCGACGGCGCGAGCCGCACGGTCACCGTCTCGGGCCAGGTCGCCGACCAGGCGACGAAGGAGAAGGTCGTGCTGTGCTGCGGCAACGTCGAGGGCGTGGCCGCCGTCAACGACATGCTCGTCGTCGTGACGCCGCAGCCCGAGGCGAAGATCTACGTCGTCGTCAAGGGCGACACGCTGTCGAAGATCTCGAAGGAGTTCTACGGCACGCCGAACAAGTACATGCTGATCTTCGAGGCCAACAAGCCGATGCTCACGCACCCCGACAAGATCTACCCCGGGCAGGCGCTGCGCATCCCGCCGGCGGCCTGAGCCGGCGCACGGGCGGCGCCGCCGCTCAGCGCAGCGTCGGCGCCAGGTGCCGCAGCGCGATCGCCAGGCTCTCGCCGACGCCGGCGCCGAAGCGCCGCGCCAGCCGCTCGGCGAGGTTGCCGCGCTGCGTGTAGTCGATGATCTCCTCGGCCTTGACGACCTCGCGCGCGACGTAGTCGAGGCTGCCGGTGCGGTCGGCCAGCCCGAGGCCGACGGCCTGCTCGCCGTTCCAGAACAGGCCCGAGAACAGCTCGGGCGTCTCCTTGAGACGCTCGCCGCGACCCTGCCGCACGACGGCGATGAACTGCTGGTGGATCTGGTCGATCAGCACCTGCGCGTGCGCGACGTGGCGCTCGTTCTGCGGCGAGAACGGGTCGAGCATGCCCTTGTTCTCGCCGGCGGTCAGCAGCCGGCGCTCGACGCCGAGCTTGTCCAGCGTGCCGGTGAAACCGAAACCGTCCATCAGCACGCCGATGCTGCCCACCAGGCTCGCCTTGTCGACGAAGATCTCGTCGGCGGCCGCGGCGATGTAGTAGGCGCCCGACGCGCAGACCTCCTCGACCACCGCGTAGACCGGCTTGCCGTGCTGCGCCTTCAGGCGGCGGATCTCGTCGTAGACGATGCCGGCCTGCACCGGGCTGCCGCCGGGGCTGTTGATGCGCAGCACGACGGCCTGCGCGCCCTTGTCCTCGAACGCCGCGCGCAGCCCCGAGACGATGGTGTCGGCGCTCGCCTCGGAGTCGGCCGCGATCGCGCCCTTGACCTCGACCAGCGCCGTGTGCGGGCCGGCCGGCGCCGTCGGGCCGCGGCTGCCGACGAAGACGGCGTAGGCGATCGCGAGGAACAGGCCGAACCACGCGAGGCGGAAGAACACGCGCCAGCGCCGCTCGCTGCGCCGGTCGCGCAAGAGGTCGTGCACGAGCCGCTCGACGGTGTGCTCGAGGCTCGCGACGCCGGCCGGCGGCGCCTGGCGCGCGCCCGCGGGCTCGAACGCGCTGCCGGAGGCGGACGGCGGCGGCGACGCGGGGGTCTCGTCGTTGGGGGTCATCGGCGGGAAGGCTCAGGTGGGCGCGCGGTCGCCGCGCGCGGGCCGGATGGCCGACGAAGGATACCAATACACCCCGTCGGCGCGCTCCTCGACGGCAATGGCCGTCAACCGGCCGCGGCCGCACGGACCGCCGATGCAGCGCCCGCTCGGCGCGTCGTAGGTCGCACCGTGCACCGCGCAGACGATGTGGCGCCGCTCGGCGTCGAGGAACTCGCCCGGCACCCAGTCGAGCTCGCTCGGCACGTGCACGCAGCGGTTGACGTAGGCGACGGCGCGCCCGTCGACGCGCAGCGCGAACGCACGCACCGCCTCGCCGTGCCAGACGACGTCGAACAGGTGCGCGCGCCCGCGCTCGGCGAGCGCGTCGCCGGCACAGAGGAACTGCGCCGCGCCGGCGTCGGGCTCAGCCATGCGCAAGCAGCCAGTCGTGCAGCTCGCGCGGGCTGTGCGCGACCGCCAGCGGCGTGAAGCCGGCGAACGACTCGTGCCCGTGCGCGCCGTACGCCACCGCGACGCTGGCGGTGCCGGCGTTGGCGGCGAGCTGCAGGTCGTGCGTCGTGTCGCCGATCATCAGCGTGCGCTCGGGCGGCACGTCGAGCTCGTCCATCAGCTCGAGCAGCATGCGCGGGTGCGGCTTGCCGGCGGTCTCGTCGGCGGTGCGCGTGGCGTCGAACACGCCGCGCAGCTGCGCGTGCGCGAGCGCCTCGTTGAGCCCCTGGCGGCCCTTGCCGGTGGCCACCGCGAGCAGCTGGTTGCGCGCCTTCAGCGCGGCGAGCATCTCGAGCACGCCGCCGAACAGGCTCAGCTCGTGCTGGCGCGCGAAGTAGTGGTGGCGGTAGCGCCGGCCGAGCTCGGGGTAGCGCTCGGGGGCGAGCGCCGGCGCGGCGTGGCGCAACGCGTCGTGCAGGCCCAGCCCGATCACGTAGGCCGCGTCGGCGTCGCTGGGCACGTCGATGCCGACGTCGCGGCACGCGTCCTGGATGCAGCGCACGATCAGCGCCGTCGAGTCGAACAGCGTGCCGTCCCAGTCGAAGACGACGAGGTCGAAGCGGCGGGTCATGGGTGTCGGATGGGGCCGCGCAGCGCGGCGAGGAAGGCCGCGCATTCTGCCGGCAGCGGCGACTCGAGGTCGACCGCCTCGCCGCTGGCCGGGTGCGCGAAGCGCAGCCTCCGCGCGTGCAGGAACATGCGCGCGAAGCGCACGCCGGCCAGCACCTCGCCGCGCGCCCACGCGCGGTTCCAAGCGAAGTCGCCGTACCGCGGGTCGCCAAGGATCGGGTGACCGCCGTGCGCGAGGTGCACGCGGATCTGGTGCGTGCGCCCGGTCTTGATCGTCACGTCGAGCAGGCTGCACGCGGCCGGCGCGTCGGCGACAGCGCCGAAGCGCTCGAGCGGCTGCACGAGCGTGATCGCGCGGCGCGCCTCGGCGTGGCCGGCGTCGACGACGCGCACGTGACGCTCGCCGGCGGCGTCGAGCGTGCGCAGCAGCGGCAGGTCGATCACGCGCTGGCGCGCCGGCCAGTGCCCGCGCACCAGCGCGGCGTAGACCTTGTCGGTGTCGCGCGCGCGGAACTGGTCCTGCAGCCGCGTCAGCGCGCTGCGTTTCCTGGCCAGCAGCAGGATGCCCGAGGTCTCCTTGTCGAGCCGGTGCACGAGCTCGAGGAAGCGCTCGCCCGGGCGCGCACGGCGCAACTGCTCGATGACACCGAAGCTCACGCCGCTGCCGCCGTGCACCGCGACGCCGGCGGGCTTGTCGATCGCGAGCAGGTGCTCGTCCTCGTACAGCAGCGCGAACTCGCGCGCCGGCACCGCCGCGGGCGGCGGCGCGGCGGCCACGCGCACCGGCGGCACGCGCACGACGTCGCCGGCGGCCAGCCGCGTGT
>JBBION010000008.1:0-8821 GCA_037443345.1 Rubrivivax sp.
GCAGCGCAGGCGGCGCCACGCGCTTGAGGTGCACGTCGCCGACCTCGGCGTCGCCGTCGAGCGCGGCCAGCGCGCGCGCGGCGCGGATCAGCGTCAGCTCGCCGCGCAGCCCGTCGGTGCCGAGCGCCATGCACAGCTGCGCGGCGCGCTCGAGCGCGGCGTCGCCGACCTTGACCTTGGCAAGCCGCTCGCGCGCGCCGACGATGCGCCTGCGCAGCTTGTCCTCTTCCTTCTTCCACGCCGCCGCGAAGGCGGCCGGGTCGCGCTCGAAGTCGTCGCGCCGGCGCACGACCTGCACGCGCGTGGCCAGGTCGCCCGGCGTGCGCACCTCGACCGACAGGCCGAAGCGGTCGAGCAACTGCGGGCGCAGCTCGCCCTCCTCCGGGTTGCCGCTGCCGACGAGCACGAAGCGCGCCGGGTGCCGCACCGACAGGCCTTCGCGCTCGACGACGTTCTCGCCCGACGCGGCGACGTCGATCAGCAGGTCCACGAGGTGGTCCTCGAGCAGGTTGACCTCGTCGATGTAGAGGAAGCCGCGGTGCGCACGCGCGAGCAGCCCCGGCTCGAACGCCTTGACGCCTTGCGCCAGCGCGCGCTCGAGGTCGAGCGCGCCGACGACGCGGTCCTCGGTGGCGCCCAGCGGCAGGTCGACGACCGGCACCGGGATGCGCTCGGTCTTCGGCTTGCCCTTGTCCTTGAGCTTCGGGCAGTCGTCGCAGCGGTGCGTCGTGTCGGCCGGGTCGCAGTGCCAGCGGCAGCCGGCCACCGCGACCATCGGCGGCAGCAGCGCGGCGAGCGCGCGCACCGCGGTGCTCTTGCCGGTGCCGCGGTCGCCGAAGACGAGCACGCCGCCGACGCTCGGGTCGACGGCGGCGATCAGGATCGCGAGCTTCATCTCGTCCTGACCGACGATGGCGGAAAACGGAAACGGAATGGCCATGGGCTGCAGCGGGAAGTGACCGGGTCAGTATGTCATCGCGGCGTCGCCGGCCTGCGCTGCGCCCAGCGGCGGCGCAGTTCAGCGGCGTGCAGCACGCCGGCAGCCGCGAGCCACGCCAGCGCGACGGCGTCGAAACCGTCGCCGACGCTGCGCCGCAGCGCCAGCATCAGCGCCAGGCCCGACAGCAGGTGCAGCGCGTAGTCGCGCGGCGCCAGCCCGCGGCCGGTGACGCGGTGGTAGGCGGCCAGCGCCAGGCCCTCGACGACGGCCAGCACGACGATGGCGTCGATCAGCCAGGGCGCGAACGTGGCGAGGTCGCCCACCGCTCAGCCCCCGAACGGCGCGTTGAGCGACACCGTCGCCCAGTTCAGCGCGCCGGCGTACGCCACCCACACGAGATACGGCACCAGCATCCACGCCGCGCGGCGGCTGTAGCGGCCGAGCACGGCGATCAGCAGCGCGACGCTCAGCCACAGGAACACGACCTCGGCGAGCGCCCAGTCGGGGCGGCGCAGGCGGAAGTACAGCAGGCTCCACAGCACGTTGAGAAAGCCGTTGAGCGCGAACAGCGCCAGCAGCCACTCGCGCGCCGCGCGGCCGGGCGCGTCGCGCCAGGCCCACACGCCGGCCACCGCGGTGAGCGAGAAGATCACGGTCCACGCCGGGCCGAAGGCCCAGTCGGGCGGCTTCCACGCCGGCTGGCGCAGCTGGTAGTACCAGTCGCCCAGGTCGGTGCTGATCGCCCCGAGCACCGCCACCGCGACCGCCGCGGCGGCGGCCACCGCCACCGGCTTCCAGGGCCGGCCGGCAGCGGTCATACCTTGGCCATGCCCAGCAGGTGCGCCATGTCCTTGAAGAAGATGCGCACGTGCGCCATCGGCTTCTTGCGCACCAGCTGCTTGTTCATGTACGACTCGAAGGTCAGCGTCTGCACGTCCTTGTCCTTGCAGATGCTGACGAAGCGCTCGCGCCGCTTGTCCGACGAGTACCAGAAGTACTGCATGATGCCGAGCACCCAGAACACGCGCCCGTGCGCCTTCATGAACTGCTTGCGCGCGAGCGCGAGCTTGCGCGCGTCGCCGGTGGCGAGCATCTGGTCGACCGCCTGCGCGGCGAGCTGGCCGCCGACCATCGCGTAGTAGATGCCCTCGCCCGACGCCGGCGCGACGACGCCGGCGGCGTCGCCGGCGAGCACGACGTCGTGCCCGTTGTCCCAGCGCGGCAGCGGCTTGAGCGGGATCGGCGCGCCCTCGCGTCGCAGCGTCTCGGCCCCGGCCAGGCCGGCGTCCTCGCGCAGCGTGGCCACCGCGCCGCGCAGCGAGAAGCCCTTCTCAGCGCTGCCGGTGCCGATCGACAGCGTGTCGCCGTGCGGGAACACCCAGCCGTAGAAGTCGGGCGACAGCGACCCGCGGTACACCACGTCGCAGCGCGAGCCGTCGTAGCCGGGCGGCTCGTGCTCGGGCTTGCGCACGATCTCGTGGTACGCCGAGACGTACTTCGTCTTCTCGGCCACGTCGGGCAGCGCCTGGCGCGCCACCGCCGACCTGGCGCCGTCGGCGCCGATCACGGCGCGCGTGCGCACGAAGGCCGGCACGGTCTCGTCCTTGGCGCCGACGCGCTGGCGGAACCGCACGATCGCCGTGCCGTCGGCGTCACGGTCCAGGCGCTCGAAGGTGCCGGTCACGCGCACCGCGCCGGCGTCGGCGGCGCGCTGGCGCAGCCACTCGTCGAACACCTCGCGGTCGACCATGCCGACGAAGCCGTTCTCGATCGGGATGTCGACGCGCTCGTCGCTCGGCGAGACCATGCGCGCCGAACGCGCCTTGGCCACGAGCAGCTCGTCGGGGATCGCGAAGTCGCGGATCAGCCGCGGCGGGATCGCGCCGCCGCAGGGCTTGACGCGCCCGGCGCGGTCGAGCAGCAGGACCGAGCGGCCGGCCTTGGCCAGCTCGTGCGCCGCCGTGGCCCCGGCGGGCCCGCCGCCGACGACGACGGCATCGAAAGTCTCGCTCACGTCCATTGCGATCTCCTCTCGGCGGCGGCCGCCGCCAGCATCGGTGAAGCTGCCGTCACGACGGCCGCCGGCTGGCCGACCCGCCACGCCAGCACCGCCGCCACCCCGAACAGGACGGCCTCGGCGAAGAACACGGCCCCGTAGGCCGACACCGGCGAGCCCACGAGCCAGCGCATCACGTCGCTGGCGCCCGCGCCGGCCAGCCCGCCGAGGCCGAAGGCGATGGCCTGCGCGGCACCCCACAGCCCCATGCGCGTGCCCTCGCGCTGTGCACGGCCGTCGCCGGCCATGCGCATCATCGACGCGATCGCGGCGATCGAGAACGCGCCGTTGGCCGCGCCGAGCAGGAACACGTTGAGGCGCAGCGGCCAGCCCGGGCCCGCGACGCCGCCGACGACGAGCCCGAGCAGCGCGGCGCCCGAGACGAGGCAGCCGCCCACCGTCCACAGCCGCAGCCACGTCGTCAGCGAGCCGAAGCGATGCCCGGCGATGCGCCGGCCGGCCAGCGACGCGAGGAGCATCCCCGCCAGCACGCCACCATGCTGGAGGCCCGACAGCGAGGTCGACTCGCCGGGCGTGAAGCCGAACACGACCCCCGCGAACGGCTCGAGGATCAGGTCCTGCGCGCTGTAGGCGAGCATCGAGACGAACACGAACACCGTGAAGCGGCGCGCCGCCGGCTCGGCCCACACCTGCGCGAGCGCGGTGCGAAAGTCGGTGCGCTCGCGCGCCGCGACCGGGGCCGGCGTCGCCGCGGGCCCCCGCCCCTCGACGCCGGCCAGCGCGAGCAGTGTGACCACCATCGCCGCGAGCGACACGCCGCCGCTGACGGCCAGCAGCCGCTCTGGGGAGTACGGGTCGAGCCACCGGCCGGCCAAGCCCGCGGTGATCGCGAAGCCGACGATCATCATCACCCACACCACGGTGGCGGCCGGCGCGCGCCGCGCCTCGTCGACGCGCTTGGCCAGCAGCACGAGCAGCGACGTGCCCGCGGCGCTGACGCCCAGGCCGATCAGCGCGAACGCGAGCACCGCCAGCGCGATGCCGGCGGTGCGGTCGCTGCCCATCCACGCCACCGCGACGGCGGCGAGGAAGCCGCCGGTGGCCAGCACCGCCATGCCGCCGACGATCCACGGCGTGCGCCGCCCGCCGACGTCGGAGCCGTAGCCCATGCGCGGGCGCAGCATCTGCAGCAGGTGGTGCAGCACGACGAGCAGGCCGGGCAGCAGCGCCGGCAGCGCGAGCTCGACGACCATCACGCGGTTGAGCGTCGACGTCGTCAGCACGACCACCGCACCCAGCGACAGCTGCACGAGCCCCAGGCGCACGATGCCGAGCCAGCCCAGCGGCGTCATGTCACTGCCCCCCGCCCGAGCGCAGCGCGAACGCGCTGACGAGCATGCCGATCACGTACAGCGTCACGCCCAGCCCGCTGTAGGCCACGGCGCGGCCGCGCGGGTCGTCGAGGAAGCGGTCCATCAGCGCCAGCTGCAGCAGCAGCAGACCGCCGACCGCCAGCGCGTGGCCGGTGTGGCCCCAGGCGAGCAGCAGCAGCACGACGGCCAGCTGCGCCAGCGCCATCACCCAGCACGCGACCTTGGCCGCGCCCATGACGCCCAGGCGCACCGGCAGCGACTGCACGCCCAACTGGCGGTCGCCCTCGATGGCCTTGAAGTCGTTGAGCGTCATGATGCCGTGCGCGCCGGCGCTGTACAGCGCGGCGAGCAGGATCGAATGCGGGTGCGGCATCGCGCCGCCGGCCATCACGGCCGAGCCGGTGAACCACGCCAGCCCCTCGTACGACACCGCGCACGCGGCGTTGCCCCACCAGCCGTTGTTCTTCAGGCGAAACGGCGGCATGCTGTACATCCACGCCAGCACCAGCCCGAGCACGGCCGCGCCGAAGCCCCACGGCCCCAGCAGCGTGGCCACGGCGAGCGACACGGCCGTCCAGACGATCGCGATGTACAGGCCCCAGCGCCCGGGAACGCGGCCCGAAGGGATCGGGCGCTGCGGCTCGTTGATCGCGTCGACGTGCCGGTCGAACCAGTCGTTGACGGCCTGGCTCGTGCCGCACACCAGCGGCCCGGCCAGCACGATGCCGATCACGATCAGCCCCCATCGCCCCTCCGCAGGCACGCCCGAGGCCACGACGCCGCAGCCGAAGGCCCACATCGGCGGGAACCAGGTGATGGGCTTGAGGAGCTGGACAACGGCCGACGGTGCTGGGAACGACATCGGCCCGATCTTGCATCTGACAGCCCGGAGCGTCAATCCAGGTTGACACCCGGACTTGCGCGTCGTCAACGCGGCCGCAGCGGCCGCGGCGCCGCTACTCTTCGCTGTCGGTTGTCAGGTCGCCGAGCTCGTAGCGCCGCATCTTGACGTACAGGCTCTGGCGCGACAGCCCGAGCATCTCGGCGGCCGACGCGCGGTTGTCGTTGGTCAGCTGCAGCGCCGCCTCGATGCACAGCTGTTCGATCAGGTCGGTCGTGTCGCGCACGATTTCCTTGAGCGGCACGCGGCCGACGAGCTCCGTCATCTGGCCGACCGAGCGCGGAATCTCGCGCGCCGACCGCCCGTCGGTGCTGCCGGCCGGCAGGCGCAGCCCGACGTCGCGGATCACGAAGCCCAGGCACGGCGACTCGACGCCGTCGACCGACACGGCCGACACCTCGACCTCGACCGTCGAGCCGACCGAGCCGCGCAGCTGCGTCGCGAAAAGCCGCACGACGCCGCTGCTGCGCAGCGTCGTGACCAGCACGCTCATCTCGACGCCGGTGCGCCCGAGCCAGGTGCCCAGCAACTGCCCGCGGACCTGCTCCTCGTTCGTGACCTGCGCGAGGTCGAGGAACGCCCGGTTGGCGCTCTGCACGCGGCCTTCGGCGTCGGTCACGACGAAGGCGTCGGGCGCGACCTCCATCAGCCGCGCAAGCGTGCGGCGGCTGTCGCTCTCCGTCGCGCCGGCGCCGGCGGCGGTCGGCGACACGCGCACGAGGAAATGGGAGGTCTTCTCCTGGCGGAACAGCGACAGCGACACCAGCACCTCGCGCCCGTCGGCCAGGCGTGCACGCTGCTGGTCGCCGCGGCCCGTCGCGCGAACCGCGGCCAGCGTGGCCTGCAGCGTCGCCGCGGTCTCGGGCTCGAAGCTCTCCGGCAGCGTCCATCCGGAGCGCCGCGGCGCGTCGCCGAACAGCCGCCCGGCCACCGGATTGGCCTCCTCGAGCCGCAGCGTCGCCGCGTCGAGGATCAGCACCGCCTCCGACGCGACCTGGAACAGCAGCCGGTAGCGCGTCTCCATGTGGCGCAGGCGCCAGTAGTCGCGCTCCATCGTCTGCTGCGCCTTGACCAGCCGCTGCTGCAGCGCCACGTTGGCGCGCAAGTCGCGGGCGAAGGCCACGCGCCGGCCGACCGCGGCGGCACGCACACCGCCTCTGGGCAGCGACACCGCCGTGTACAGCAGCGGCAGGTCGGGCGCACCGCCGGGTTGCGGGTGGTTGATGTGCCGCCACTTTGGCGCAGTGCGAGACGCCGCCGACTCGGCCAGCAGCGCCTCGACCTTCACGCGGCTCTCGACCGTGACGGTCTGCGACCAGGCCTTGCCGATCCACTCGCGGCAGTCGACGTCGAGCCCTTCGCCCGAGCAGGCGACGTCGACGATCACGCCGTCGTCGTCGAGGATCAGCGCGATGTCGGCCGCGGCGGCGATGACGGCGGCGGCAGCGGTGGCGTCGAGCTCACCGAGGGCATGATCGGGCGCGTCGAAAGCTTTCATGAGGTGGACTTCCGTCCGCGCTGCAACATCTCTCGGTTCCTCGGCGGTCCGTGATTCAGCGGCTCCGGTGGATCAATTGTGCATGCCGTGGCGGCTGACGACGCGCTCTGCCATCGTCGGGGCATGACGCCCGTCGGTGGCGTGCAGGTCGGCGCCCACGCGCTGCGCGATCTCCGGCCGCTCGGTCACGATGGGGCCGCCGACCATGATCACGACATTTCCGTTGCGGCTGGCCTGGCGCACCGCCGCGATGCAGTCGGCCAGCCGATCGACGTGCGAATCGTGGCCGAGCGAGAAGCCGACGACGTCATACCACTCGTCGCCCACCAGTGCGACGGCGTCCTCGCCGGCTTCCCACGGGCCGCCGGCGACGTCCCAGCCGGCCCGGCGGAAGAACTCGGCGACCATCACCAGGCCGAACGTGTGCTGCTCGCCGGGGCTGGGCAGCAGCAGGATCCGGCGGTCGACCTCGCGCGCGGCGCCCGTCTCGGCAGGCGCGGCCAGGTGCGTGCTCGTCTCCCGCAGCACGCGCTGCAGCCGGCCCAGGCCGAGGGTGACCTCGGTGAAGTCGCACAGGTCCTGGTTCCACAAGTCGCCGAGATGGCGCGCCGTGGGGGCCAGCAGGTCGTGATAGATCGCCTCGATCGCCACGCCACGAGCGATCAGAGTCTCGACGCAGGCCTGCGCCGCCTCGTCGTCAGCTTCGAGCACGAGTCGAGTGAACTCCTCGACGTCGCTCGCGCCCAGTGCGGGCCCGTCGAGCGACACGGTCGGGCAGGTCGCGGCGGCGCGATGCGCCATCATCAAGCGCGGGATGATCTCGTGCTCGATGGCCTGCGCCAGACGCGCCAGACGCACGTCGGCGTCGCCGGGCGCCGCGCTCGGCGGGGCCGGCGCGGCGACGGACGCGTCGTCGGCACCCTCCCCGGACGCGGCGCCGTCTTGGCTACCGCACGAATCCGCGGAGGCCTGTCCCTCTGCCTTGGGGACGCACCGTACCGACCGCTCCATCTGCTCCCTCCGAGCAAAGTACGAGAGCAGCGCCCCCGCGAACCGTGCCGGCCACGCCTTCGCACGCGCACGCAACGCGCTCCCGAGAGGCTTCCGATGGACAGCTCGGTCTGTGATCTCACCCGCCGTACTCACCGTCAACGCTCCGTAGGGTTCTACAGGCGACCCGGCACGCAGTCAACCGGCACTACCCGCCGCCCGCCGGCGGTCATGCCACTGCCCCTGCCATGTGGGCCCCGGGCGCCGTCGGCTGCGAAGCCCCGACGACGCCCGATCCCACCGGTTGGAATGATGATCGGCAATCGGTCCGTGACTGTCAAGCGCACTTTACGTCTAGCCTGATTGACAGTCCCGCGCCGGCCGTCTAGATTCCGTTCAGCGGGTGGTCCTGACACCCGACGAGGAAGTCGATGGCACAAGCCGGTCCCCGAGCCAGCGTTCCGCGGTCGCTGTACACCGCCGAGGAGCGTCGCCGGCGCGACGAGAGCCCCTGGACCCTGGTCCAAGGCGTGCTGGCGCCGGTGCAGTTCCTCGTCTTCCTGGTCAGCCTCGCGCTGGTGCTGCGCTTCGTCGCCACCGGCGAGGGCTACACCGCGGCGACCTGGTCGATCGTGGTCAAGACGCTGGTGCTGTACACGATCATGGTCACCGGCTGCATCTGGGAGAAGGTCGTCTTCGGGCGCTACCTGTTCGCGCCGGCCTTCTATTGGGAAGACGTGTTCAGCATGCTCGTGCTGGCGCTGCACACGGCCTACCTCGTCGCGGCCGCCACCGGCTGGCTGAGCCCGATGCAGCAGATGGTGCTGGCGCTCGCGGCCTACGCCGCTTACGTGATCAACGCGACGCAGTTCCTGCTCAAGCTGCGCATGGCGCGCCTCGAGCACGCGCGCGAACAGCAGGCCCAGCAGGCGCGCGGGGCGCAGCCCGGTGCGCTGGGCACCGCGGGAGCCGGCTCGTGAACGCGCACCCGGGCGGCGTCATCCCGCTGCAGCCCGCGCCGGGCGCCACCTGTGCCGACGCGCCAGTGCTGCGCGAGCGCGGCCAGCGCGAGGTGTTCTGCGGCCTCACCGGCATCATCTGG
>JBBION010000008.1:8831-25143 GCA_037443345.1 Rubrivivax sp.
TCAACGCCACGCAGTTCATCCTGAAGCTGCGCGCCGCACGGCTTGACGCACGGGTGGCGGCATGACCGGCTGCACCGACGCCCCCGTGCTGAAGGAACGCGGCCAGCGCGAGGTGTTCTGCGGCCTCACCGGCATCATCTGGCTGCACCGCAAGATCCAGGACGCGTTCTTCCTGATCGTCGGCTCGCGCACCTGCGCGCACCTGATGCAGTCCGCGGCCGGCGTGATGATCTTCGCCGAGCCGCGCTTCGGCACCGCGATCATCGACGAGCGCGACCTCGCCGGGCTGGCCGACTGCAACGCCGAGCTCGACCGCGTCGTCACGCGCCTGCTCGAGCGCCGCCCCGACATCAGGATGCTGTTCCTCGTCGGCTCGTGCCCGTCGGAGGTCATCAAGCTCGACCTGTCGCGCGCGGCGCAGCGCCTGAACGCGCAGTTCGCGCCGGCGGTGCGCGTGCTGAACTACTCCGGCAGCGGCATCGAGACGACGTTCACGCAGGGCGAGGACGCCTGCCTCGCGGCCCTGGTGCCCGAGCTGCCCGCCGAGCCGTCGTCGGCGTCGCCGTCGCTGATGGTCGTCGGCACGCTGGCCGACATCGTCGAGGACCAGTTCGCGCGCCTGTTCGCGCAACTCGACGTCGGGCCGGTGCGCTTCTTCCCGCCGCGGCGCGCGGGCGAGCTGCCGGCGGTCGGCCCGCACACGCGCTTCCTGCTCGCGCAGCCCTTCCTCGCCGACACGGCGCGCGCGCTCGAGGCGCGCGGCGCACAGCGGCTGGCCGCCCCGTTCCCGTTCGGCATCGAGGGCACGACGGCGTGGCTGCGCGCGGCGGCCGACCTGTTCGGCGTCGGCAACGAGCGCTTCGAGCGCGTCACGGCACCCGGTCGCGAGCGCGCAGCCGCGGCGCTGGCGCGCCACCGGCCGCGGCTCGACGGCAAGCGCATCTTCTTCTTCCCCGACTCGCAGCTCGAGGTGCCGCTGGCGCGCTTCCTCACGCGCGAGCTCGGCATGCACGCGGTCGAGGTCGGCACGCCGTACCTGCACCGCCAGCACCTGGCCGAGGAGCTCGCGCTGCTCGGCGCCGGGCCGACGCTGTCGGAGGGCCAGGACGTCGAGCGCCAGCTCGACCGCTGCCGCGCCGCGCGGCCCGACCTCGTCGTCTGCGGCCTGGGCTTGGCGAACCCGCTCGAGGCCGAGGGCCTGACGACGAAGTGGGCGATCGAGCTCGTGTTCACGCCGATCCACGGCTACGACCAGGCCGGCGACCTCGCCGAGCTGTTCACGCGCCCGCTCGTGCGGCGCGAACTGCTGGCGGCCGCGTAGGAGCCGACGCGATGCAACTGACCGTCTGGACCTACGAAGGCCCGCCGCACGTCGGCGCGATGCGCGTGGCCACCGGCATGAAGGGCCTGCACTACGTGCTGCACGCCCCGCAGGGCGACACCTACGCCGACCTGCTGTTCACGATGATCGAGCGCCGCGCCGAGCGCCCGCCGGTCACCTACACCACGTTCCAGGCGCGCGACCTCGGCGGCGACACCGCGGAGCTGTTCAAGACCGCCGCGCGCGAGGCGTTCGAGCGCTTCCGCCCGCAGGCGATGATCGTCGGCGCCTCGTGCACCGCCGAGCTGATCCAGGACGACCCCGGCGGCCTCGCGCAGGCGCTCGACCTGCCGGTGCCCGTCGTCCCCCTCGAGCTGCCGAGCTACCAGCGCAAGGAGAACTGGGGCGCGGCCGAGACGTTCTACCAGCTCGCGCGCGCGCTCGCCGGCCCCGCCGAATGCAAGGGTCAGCCGCGCGCGGCGCGCGAGCCCGGCACGCGGCCGCGCTGCAACCTGCTCGGGCCCACGGCGCTGGGCTTTCGCCACCGCGACGACGTCGCCGAGGTCACGAAGCTGCTCGCGCGCCTGGGCGTCGACGTGAACGTCGTCGCGCCGATGGGTGCCACGCCGGCCGACTTCGCGCGCCTGGGCGAGGCCGACTTCAACGTCGTGCTCTACCCCGAGGTCGCGCACACCGCGGCGCAGTGGCTGCAGCGCACGTTCGGCCAGCCGGCGACGAAGACGGTGCCGATCGGGTTCGGCGCCACGCGCGACTTCGTCGCCGAGGTCGCGCAGCTCGCCGGCGTCGATGCCGGCGCCGTGCTCGCCGACGCCGCGGCGTCGCGCGCGCCGTGGTATTCGAAGTCGGTCGACTCGACCTACCTCACCGGCAAGCGCGTGTTCGTCTTCGGCGACGCGACCCACGCGGTGGCCGCCGCGCGCGTCGCCGCGCAGGAGATGGGCTTCACCGTCGTCGGCCTGGGCACCTACGGCCGCGAGTTCGCGCGCGAGATCCGCGAGGCCGCCAAGCTGTACGGCGTCGAGCCGCTGATCACCGACGACTACCTCGAGGTCGAGGCCAGGGTCGCCGAGCTGCAGCCCGAGCTCGTGCTCGGCACGCAGATGGAGCGCCACATCGCCAAGCGCCTGGGCATCCCGTGCGCGGTGATCTCGGCGCCGGTGCACGTGCAGGACTTCCCCGCGCGCCACTCGCCGCAGATGGGCTTCGAAGGCGCCAACGTGCTGTTCGACACCTGGGTGCACCCGCTGATGATGGGTCTCGAGGAGCACCTGCTGGGCATGTTCCGCGGCGACTTCGAGTTCCACGCCGACGCCGCGCCGTCGCACCTCGGGCGCAGCACGCCGGCCGCGCGCGACGAGCCGGCGGCGACGCCCTCCGCGGCACCCGCCGCCGTCGCGCCGCAGCCGGCAGGCGCGTTGGCGTCGTCCGCGACGCAGGAGTCTGCCGCACCGGCCGTCTGGACCGCCGACGCCGAGCGCGAGCTCAAGAAGATCCCGTTCTTCGTCCGTGGCAAGGCCAAGCGCAACACGGAGCGCTTCGCCCTCGAGCGCGGGCTCGCGACCATCACCCTCGACACGTTGTATGACGCCAAAGCGCACTTCAGCCAGCGCTGAGCCCGCGGTCGAAACCCGCGTCGTGCTCGTGACGATGGACAGCCACATCGTCAGCGCCGTCGCGCGCGCCTACCGCCGGCTGCGCGGCCTGCTGCCGGGGCTGACGCTGTCGGTGCACGCGGCCAGCGAATGGGGCGACGACGAGCAGGCGCTCGAGCGCTGCCGCGACGACATCGCCCGCGGCGACATCGTCATCGTCACGATGTTGTTCATGGAGGAGCACTTCCTGCCCGTGCTGCCGGCGCTGAAGGCGCGGCGCGAGGCCTGCGACGCGATGGTGTGCGCGATGTCCGCCGGCGAGGTGACCAAGCTCACGCGCATGGGCAAGTTCGACATGTCGGCACCCGCGAGCCCGCTGATGGCGATGCTCAAGAAGCTGCGCGGCAGGAGCGGCGGCGAGAAGGAAGGCGCCGGCGCGGCGACGACGGGCGCGCGCCAGATGGCGATGCTGCGCCGCATCCCGCAGCTGCTGCGCTTCGTGCCCGGCACCGCGCAGGACGTGCGCGCCTATTTCCTGACGCTGCAGTACTGGCTCGCCGGCTCCGACGACAACATGGCGCGGCTCGTGCACTTCCTCGTCGACCGCTACGCCGACGGCCCGCGCAAGGCGCTGCGCGGCATCGCCAAGCCCGAGGCGCCGGTCGAGTACCCCGAGGTCGGCGTCTACCACCCGCGCCTGGACGGCCGCATGGCCGACCGCATCGACGCGCTGCCGCGCGTGGCCACCAGCGGCAAGCGTGGCACGGTGGGCGTGCTCGTGATGCGCTCGTACCTGCTGGCGGGCAACAGCGCGCACTACGACGGCGTCATCACCGCGCTCGAGGCGCGGGGGTTGCGCGTCGTCCCGGCGTTCGCCAGCGGCCTCGACGCACGGCCGGCGATCGAGCGCTTCTTCCTGAAGGACGGCCAGCCGGTGATCGACGCGCTGCTGTCGCTGACCGGCTTCTCGCTCGTCGGGGGGCCGGCCTACAACGACGCGCACGCCGCCGAGGAGACGCTCGCCAGGCTCGACGTGCCCTACGTCTCGGTCGCGCCGGTCGAGTTCCAGACGCTGCAACAGTGGGGCGCGTCGGAGCGCGGCCTGATGCCGGTCGAGGCCACGATGATGGTCGCGATTCCCGAACTCGACGGCTCGACGAGCCCGATGGTGTTCGGCGGCCGCGCCGACGCCGGCCACGCGCGCTGCACCGGCTGCGCCAAGGGATGCACCTTCGACGACGTCGACGGCGCGCACGACATGCAGGTGTGCAGCGAGCGCGCCGACGCGCTGGCCGCGCGCATGGCGCGCCTGGTCGACCTGCGGCGCGGCGAGCGCGCCGAGCGCAAGGTCGCGTGCGTGCTGTTCAACTTCCCGCCCAACGCCGGCAACACCGGCACCGCCGCGTTCCTCGGCGTGTTCGAGTCGCTGTACAACACGCTGGCGGCGATGCGCGAGCGCGGCTACCGCGTGGAGCTGCCGGCCAGCGTCGACGAGTTGCGCGAGCGCATCATCCACGGCAACGCCGAGCAGTTCGGCGCGCCGGCCAACGTGCACGCGCGCATCGCGGCCGACGACCACGTGCGGCGCGAGAAGTGGCTCAAGGAGATCGAGGCGCAGTGGGGCCCGGCGCCGGGCCGGCAGCTCAGCGACGGGCGCTCGATCTGGGTGCTCGGCGAGCGCTTCGGCAACGTGTTCGTCGGCATCCAGCCGGCGATGGGCTACGAAGGCGACCCGATGCGCCTGCTGTTCGAGCGCGGCTTCGCGCCGACGCACGCGTTCAGCGCGTTCTACCGCTGGCTGCGCGAGGACTACAAGGCCGACGCGGTGCTGCACTTCGGCACGCACGGCGCGCTCGAGTTCATGCCGGGCAAGCAGTGCGGGCTGTCGGGCTCGTGCTGGCCCGAGCGGCTGATCGGCGACCTGCCCAACGTCTATCTCTACGCGTCGAACAACCCGAGCGAAGGCACGATCGCCAAGCGCCGCGCCGCCGCGACGCTGGTCAGCTACCTGACGCCGCCGGTGGCCCAGGCCGGCCTGTACAAGGGGCTGGTCGACCTCAAGGCCTCGATCGAGCGCTGGCGCGCGCTGCCGCCCGAGGCGCAGCACGAGCGCGGCGAGCTCGCGCTGCTGATCCAGGCGCAGGCGGCCGAGCTCGAGATGGCGGCCGCCGAGCCGGCTTGGGGCGCCGACGCCGACGGGCGCGTCGCGCATCTCGCGCAGCAGGTGTTCGAGCTCGAGGTCACGCTGATCCCGCACGGCCTGCACGTCGTCGGCCGCGCGCCCACCGCCCCCGAGCGGGTCGACATGCTGCTCGCGCTCGCGCAGGCCACGCACGGCGCAGACCTGCCGCGCGCCGTCGTCGAGGCGCTCGTCGACGGCCGCGCGCCGGAAGACGCACGGGCCCTGGCCGCGGGCAGCGACGTCACGCTCGACACGCTGCGCTCGCTGGCCGGCAGCGCGAAGCTGCTCGCCGAGGACCACGAGGTCGACGGCATCCTGCGCGCGCTCGACGGCCGCTTCGTGCGCCCGGCGCCGGGCGGCGACCTGCTGCGCACGCCGCAGATCCTGCCCACCGGGCGCAACCTGCACGGCTTCGACCCGTTCCGCATCCCGAGCGCCTACGCGATCCAGGACGGCGCGCGCCAGGCGCAGCGCCTGCTCGATCGCCACCTCGCCGACGGCCACGCGTTGCCGGAGTCGGTCGCGCTCGTGCTGTGGGGCACCGACAACCTGAAGACCGAAGGCGCGCCGATCGCGCAGGCGCTCGCGCTGCTCGGCGCGCGCCCGCACTTCGACGGCTACGGGCGGCTCGCCGGCGCCGAGCTGATCCCGCTCGAACAGCTCGGCCGCCCGCGCATCGACGTGGTGATCACGCTGTCGGGCATCTTCCGCGACCTGCTGCCGCTGCAGATCCGCCTGCTGGCCGAAGCGGCCTACCTCGCGGCCGCGGCCGACGAGCCGGTCGAGCGCAACTTCGTGCGCAAGCACGCGCTGGCCTACCAGGCCGAGCACGGCTGCGACCTCGACACCGCCGCGCTGCGCGTGTTCGGCAACGCCGAGGGCGCGTACGGTTCGAACGTCAACTTCCTCGTCGACAACGGCCGCTGGGACGACGAGGACGAACTGGCCGAGACCTTCAGCCGCCGCAAGGGCTTCGCCTACGGCCGCGGCGGCCGCCCGCGCCAGCAGCCGGCGCTGCTGCAGAGCGTGCTGGCCGGCGTGCAGCTGGCCTACCAGAACCTCGACTCGGTCGAGCTCGGCGTGACGACGATCGACACCTACTTCGACACGCTCGGCGGCATCAGCCGCGCGGTGCAGCGCGCCAAGCGCCGCACCGAGGGCGACGGCGCGGCGGTGGCGCCGGTGTACATCGGCGACCAGACGCGCGACGCCGACGGCACCGTGCGCACGCTCGCCGAGCAGGTCGCGCTCGAGACGCGCACGCGCATGCTCAACCCGAAGTGGTACGAGGGCATGCTCGCCCACGGCTACGAGGGCGTGCGCCAGATCGAGGTGCACCTGACGAACACGATGGGCTGGTCGGCCACCACGGGCCAGGTGCAGCCGTGGGTCTACCAGCAGCTGACGCAGACCTTCGTGCTCGACCCGGTGATGCGCGACCGCCTCGCGCGGCTGAACCCCACCGCGTCGGCCAAGCTCGCCAGCCGGCTGCTCGAGGCCTGCGAGCGCCAGTACTGGCAGCCCGACGCGACGACGCTCGACGCGCTGCGCGAAGCCAACGAGGAACTCGAGGACCGCCTCGAGGGTGTGTACCAAGGAGCTCCCGCATGAACGTGTCCACCGTCCCGCTTTCCGACCTGAAGCGCACCGCCGCCAACCCCGGCGGCCGCCCCGACGGCGAAGGCAGCGTGCAGGTGCACCTGGACCCGAAGCTCAAGATCGGCACCGCCAAGGTGTTCGCCGTCTACGGCAAGGGCGGCATCGGCAAGAGCACGACGTCGAGCAACCTCAGCGTCGCGTTCAGCAAGCTCGGCAAGCGCGTGCTGCAGATCGGCTGCGACCCGAAGCACGACAGCACCTTCACGCTGACCAAGAAGCTCATGCCCACCGTGATCGACGTGCTCGAGTCGGTCGACTTCCACGCCGAGGAGCTGCGCCCCGAGGACTTCGTCTACGAGGGCTACAACGGCGTGATGTGCGTCGAGGCCGGCGGCCCGCCGGCCGGCACCGGCTGCGGCGGCTACGTCGTCGGGCAGACCGTCAAGCTGCTCAAGGAGCACCACCTGCTCGAGGACACCGACGTCGTGATCTTCGACGTGCTCGGCGACGTCGTGTGCGGCGGCTTCGCCGCCCCGCTGCAGCACGCCGACCGCGCGCTGATCGTCACCGCCAACGACTTCGACTCGATCTTCGCGATGAACCGCATCGTGCAGGCGATCAGCGCGAAGGCCAAGAACTACAACGTGCGGCTGGGCGGCGTGATCGCCAACCGCAGCGACGCCACCGACCAGATCGACAAGTTCAACGACCGCGTCGGCCTGAGCACGCTGGCGCGCTTCCCGGCGCTCGACGCGATCCGCAAGTCGCGCCTGAAGAAGGCCACGCTCTTCGAGATGGACCCCTCGCCCGAAGTCGAGGCGGTGCAGCAGGAGTACCTGCGGCTCGCCGCGCGGCTGTGGGCTGGCACCGACCCGATCGCACCCGCGGCGCTGAAGGACCGCGAGATCTTCGACCTCCTCGGTTTCGACTGATGAACGCCCAGACCTACACCGAACGCCGCAGCGAGATCGAGCACTACTTCGACCGCACCGCGGCCGACGCCTGGGCGCGGCTGACCTCCGACGCGCCGGTCGGGCGCATCCGCGCCACCGTGCGCGCAGGGCGCGACCGCATGCGCGCGACGCTGCTGTCGTGGCTGCCCGACGACCTGTCGGGCCGCCGCCTGCTCGACGCCGGCTGCGGCACCGGCGCGCTCGCGGTGGAAGCCGCGCGCCGCGGCGCGCACGTCGTCGCGATCGACCTGTCGCCCACCCTGGTCGACCTCGCGCGCGAGCGGCTGCCGGCCGAGCTGCGCGAGCGCATCGACTTCCGCAGTGGCGACATGCTCGACCCGGCGCTCGGCGCCTTCGATCACGTCGTCGGCATGGACTCGCTGATCCACTACCGCACCGCCGACGCGGTGCGCGTGCTCGCGGGGCTGGCGCAGCGCACGCGCGCGTCGATCGTGTTCACGTTCGCGCCGCGCACGCCGGCGCTGGCCGCGATGCACGCGGTGGGCCAGTGGTTCCCGCGCGGCAACCGTTCGCCGGCGATCGAGCCGGTGGCCGAGGCCGACCTGCACCGCCGCCTGCGCGCCGAGCCGCTGCTCGCCGACTGGTCGGCCGCGCGCACGCTGCGCATCGCCAGCGGCTTCTACACCTCGCAGGCACTGGAGCTGGTGCACCGATGAGCACGCCCGCCGCGCGTCCGACCCTGTCGTCGCAGCTCGTGCGCGGCTGGCGGCGCGTCAGCCCGCGCTTCCTGCCGTTCGCCGACGCGGCGAGTGCCGAGCTGCCGCTGGCGCGGCTGCTGCGGCTGTCGCTGTTCCAGGTGTCGGTCGGCATGGCGCTGGTGCTGCTCAACGGCACGCTCAACCGCGTGATGATCGTCGAGCTCGGCGTGCCGGCGTGGCTGGTGGCGCTGATGGTCGCGCTGCCGCTGGTGTTCGCGCCGCTGCGCGCGCTGATCGGCCACCGCTCGGACCACCACCGCTCGCTGCTCGGCTGGAAGCGCGTGCCCTACATCTGGTTCGGCACGCTGCTGATGTTCGGCGGCTTCGCGATCATGCCGTTCGCGCTGCTCGTGCTGTCGGGCGACACGCACGGCCCGATCCTGTGGGGCCAGCTCGGCGCCGCGCTGGCGTTCCTGCTGGTGGGCGCCGGCCTGCACACGACGCAGACCGCAGGCCTCGCGCTGGCCACCGACCTCGCCCCGCCCGACACGCGCCCGCGCGTCGTCGCGCTGATGTACGTGATGCTGCTGGCCGGCATGGTCGTCGCGAGCCTGGGCTTCGGCGCGCTGCTGGCCGACTTCCGCCAGGTCAAGCTGATCCAGATCATCCAGGGCGTCGCGCTCGCGTCGATGGTGCTGAACCTGATCGCGCTGTGGAAGCAGGAGCCGCGCCGCCCGCGCGAGACCGCGCCCGACCGGCCGCGGCCGACGTTTCGCGCAAGCTGGCGCCAGTTCACCGCCGGCGGACGCGCGAGCCGGCTTCTCGTCGCGCTCGGCCTCGGCACCGCGGCGTTCAGCATGCAGGACATCCTGCTCGAGCCCTACGGCGGACAGGTGCTGCACCTGGGCGTCGGCGCCACCACGTCGCTGACGGCGCTGCTGGCCGGCGGCTCGCTCGCCGCGTTCGCGCTCGCGGCGCGCTGGCTGCGGCAAGGCTCCGACCCTTGCCGCCTGGCCGCGGGCGGTGCGCTGGCCGGCATCGCCGCGTTCGGCGCCGTCATCTTCGCCGACCCGCTCGGCTCCGTGGCGCTGTTTCGCGTCGGCGTCGCCTTCATCGGTTTCGGCGGCGGACTGTTCGCCGTGGCGACGCTGATCGCCGCGATGGACCTCGCGCAAGGCGGCGCGCACAACGGCATCGCGCTCGGCGCCTGGGGCGCCGTGCAGGCCACGGCGTCGGGGCTGGCGATCGCCGCCGGCGGCGCGCTGCGCGACGGCGTCTCGGCACTGGCCACCAGCGGCGCGCTCGGCCCGGCGCTGGTGTCGCCCACCGTCGGCTACAGCTTCGTCTACCACCTCGAGATCGCGCTGCTGTTCGCCACGCTGGTGGCGATCGGCCCGCTCGTGCGGCTGCGCCGCGAGGTGCCGTCGTCGTCCACGTCCACCCCCCGATTCGGGCTCGCCGAATTTCCCGGCTGACCCGCGGCACGCACTTTCGACAGGAGGCCAACACCATGGGAACCGGCGCTCTCACAGGCTACATCGACGTCGCACAGATCGTGCTGTACGTCTTCTGGGCGTTCTTCGCGGCGCTCATCTTCTACCTCCACCGCGAGAACAAGCGCGAGGGCTACCCGCTCGAGAACGAGCGCTCGAAGCACGTCAAGGTGCAGGGCTTCCCGCCGATCCCGGCGCCGAAGACCTTCCTGCTGCGCGACGGCTCGACGTTCCAGGCCCCGAGCTACGACAAGCCCGAGCCGGCCTACTCGGCGCGGCCGGCCGCCAACTGGCTCGGCGCGCCGATCGAGCCGGTCGGCGACCCGATGAAGGCCGGCGTCGGCCCCGGCGCCTACGCGATGCGCGCCGACGTGCCCGACCTGACGCTCGACGGGCAGCCGAAGATCGTGCCGCTGCGCAACGACCCGGACCACGACGTCGCGCACGGCGACCCCGACCCGCGCGGCGCGCCGGTAATCGGCCATGACGGCAAGGTCGGCGGCACGGTGGTCGACATCTGGGTCGACCGCTCCGAGGCGGTGTTCCGCTACCTCGAGGTCGAGGTGCCCGGCGGCAAGCGCGTGCTGCTGCCGATGAACTTCACGCGCGTCAACGCGCCGGGCAGCCTGCTGGACTTCGCCTTCGGCCGCATGAAGGACCGCACGGTCAAGGTGCGGGTGCGCTCGCTGCTCGCGCACCAGTTCGCCGACGTGCCGACGACCAAGCACCCCGACCTCGTCACGCTGCTCGAGGAGGAGAAGATCATGGCCTATTACGGTGCCGGCACGCTGTACGCGACGGCCGAGCGCCAGGAGCCCCTGATCTGACGACTGCGGCGGCGCGCGCCGCCTGGAGAATGCGATGAGCGGTATGGAACACGAATTCGAACCGGTGCGCGGCCTGCCCGAGGTGCTGCCCGAGGGCGAGCACATCGTCTGGCAAGGCACGCCGCGCTGGCAGCGGCTCGCCATCGACGCGCTGCACGTGCGCAAGGTGGCGATCTACTTCGCGGTGCTGCTGGTCTGGCGCGTCGGCGACGTGCTGGCCGGCGGTGGCGGCGCCGGCGCCGCGCTCGCGGCCGCGGCGTGGACGCTGCCGCTGGCCGCGGTTGCCGTCGGGCTGCTGCTGCTGCTCGGGTGGCTGATGGCGCGCACCACCGTCTACACGCTGACCAACCGCCGCATCGTGATGCGCGTCGGCGTCGTGCTCAACATCGCGTTCAACCTGCCGCTCACGCGCATCACCAGCGCGGGCCTGCGCCGCCACGGCGACGGCAGCGGCGACATCATGCTCGTGCTGTCGGGCCCCGACCGCATCGCGTACCTGCACCTGTGGCCGCACGCGCGGCCGTGGTTCGTGCGCCAGCCGCAGCCGATGCTGCGGGCGCTGCCCGACGTCGACCGGATCGCGGCGCTGGTCGCCGACGCGCTGGCCGCCTCGGCCGGGCAGGCCCGCACGGCGCGTCCGGACGTGGCAGCCGCCGGGCGTCCGGTGCCCGCGGCAGGCACCGTCGTCGCCGCGTGATCCGCATGACCCGCCCGGAGGCCCCATGAGTTCCGCGAGCCACATCCACCCGCCCTTCCCGCGCGGCATCCTGCGCGCGACGGGCGTCATGATCGTCGGCGTCATCCTGGTCGTCGCGTTCGTGCGGCTGACCGGCATCGGCGCGGTCACGACACCTGCCGGGCCCGTCGTCGAGCAGCGCGAGCTGCGCTTCGCCGACCGCGACGACGGCAGCATCGACGTCTACGACGCCGCCGACGGCCGCCTCGTGCGCAACATCGAGCCTGGCAGCAACGGCTTCCTGCGCGGCACGATGCGCGGCCTGGCGCGCGAGCGCAAGCGCCAGGACGTCGGCCCCGAGGTGCCATTTCGCCTGATTGCGCACGCCGACGGACGCATGACGCTCGAGGATCCGGGCACCGGGCGCCACGTCGACCTCGGCTCGTTCGGCCCGACCAACGCCGCCGCCTTCGCGCAGCTGATGACGCGCGCGCGCCCCTGACGACACCGATTACGGAGACACCCCCGCATGAACACCACCACCGCCCCCGTGCCCAAAGGCGTGTCGGCCGAGGCCACGGCCCGCGCGCGCGCCGACTCGATCATCGCGCCGCGCTTCTACACGACCGACTACGCCGCGATGGACCGCCTCGACGTCAGCAGCGTGCGCGCCGAGTGGGACGCGATGATGGCCGAGTACGAGGGCGACAACAACCACGACCACTTCCAGCGCGACGCCGCCTTCAAGGACGAGATCCGCCCGCTGCCGCCCGAGCTCGACCAGGAGTTCAAGGACTTCCTGATCAGCTCGATCACGTCGGAGTTCAGCGGCTGCGTGCTCTACAACGAGATCAAGAAGAACGTCAGCAACCCCGACATCAAGCAGCTGATGGAGTTCATGGCGCGCGACGAGTCGCGCCACGCCGGCTTCATCAACCAGTCGCTGAAGGACTACGGCATGGGCGTGGACCTCGGCGACATCAAGCGCACCAAGAAGTACACCTACTTCAAGCCGAAGTACATCTACTACGCGACCTACCTGTCGGAGAAGATCGGCTACGCGCGCTACATCACGATCTACCGCCAGCTCGAGCGCCACCCCGACAAGCGCTTCCACCCCATCTTTCGCTGGTTCGAGCGCTGGTGCAACGACGAATTCCGCCACGGCGAGAGCTTCGCGCTGCTGATGCGCGCGCACCCGCACCTGCTGCGCGGCGGCAACCTGCTGTGGATCCGCTTCTTCCTGCTCGCCGTGTTCGCGACGATGTACGTGCGCGACCACATGAGGCCCCAGCTGCACGAGGCGATGGGGCTGGCGTCGACCGAGTACGACTACACCGTGTTCCGCGTCACGACCGAGATCAGCAAGCAGGTCTTCCCGATCTCACTCGACATCGACCACCCCAAGTTCCGCGCCGGCATGGACCGCCTGTTCGTCTGCATGAGCAAGGCCGCCGAGGGCAAGGCGCAAGGCGGTGTCGCCGGCCAGCTCAAGCGGGCGTGGTGGAGCGCCGGCGCCGCGCTGACCTTCGCGCGAATGTACCTGCTGCCCGTCAAGTCGCACGCGCTGCCGCAGCAGGTCCGCCTGCAGCCGGCCTGGTGAGACCGCGCCGCGTCGCGCCAGCCGGAGCCCTCCGATGACGATGCTGGTCCTGGGCCCGGTGCTGTTCACGCTGTTCGTGTGGTGGTTCAGCACCGGCGTCATCCTCTACCTCGACGGGCTGCCGCGGCGCACGTTCAGGGTCACGCTGGGCGCGGCCACGCTGCTGCTCGCGCTGGCGCTGATCGGCCTGTACGCGACGTGCGACGACACGCGCATCACCGGTGCGTACGTCGCCTTCACCTGCGGCGTCGTCGTGTGGGCGTGGCAGGAGATCGCGTTCCTGCTCGGCGCCGTCACCGGCTCCCGGCGCGAGCCGCTGCCGCCCGGCACCGAGGGCTGGCCGCGCTTCCGCTACGCGTTGCAGGCCGTGCTGCACCACGAGCTGGCGCTGGTCGTGCTGTTCGCCGCGGTGCTCGCCGCCACCTGGGGCGGCGAGAACCCGGTGGGCCTGTGGACCTACGTGATCCTGTGGGTCATGCGCCAGAGCGCCAAGCTCAACATCTTCCTCGGCGTGCGCAACCTCAACGAGGGTTTCCTGCCGCCGCACCTGGCCTACCTGCAGACCTACTTCCGCCGCGCACCGGGCAACTCGCTGTTCCCGCTGTCGGTCATCGCGTCGACGATCGTCGCCGTGCTGTTGTGGCAGGCGGCGTTCGCCGACGGCGTCGGCGACGCCGAGGCCACCGGGCTCGTGTTCGCCGCCACGCTGCTGTCCCTGGCCGTGCTCGAGCACTGGTTCCTCGTGCTGCCGCTGCCGTCCGAGCGGCTGTGGGACTGGGGGCTGCGCTCGCGCCGCCTGACGCGGGCCGAGCCGCGCGACGGCCTCGAGCCGCACCCGGCCGTCGTCGTCGCGTCGATCGCCTCGCCGCCGCGCCACTGACCGCGCTTGGCCCGGCGCCTGGCCGCCGGCGCGCGAGCCAGCTACGATCCGCAGCGTCCGGTCTGCCGCCCAGGTCCCGCCTGCGATGAACCCTGCCCTGTGGCTCGAGCGCAGCGCGAAGCTGCACGCGGCTCGCCCGGCCCTCGCGCGCGGCCTCGCGGTCACCCACACCTACGCCGAGTTCGCCGACGCCGTGGCGCGCACCGCGCGCTGGCTGCAGGCGGCCGGCGTCGAGCCGGGCGACCGCGTCGGCCTGTACCTGCGCAACGCGCCCGAGTACCTGCTCGCGCTGTGGGGCACGTGGTGGGCGGGCGGCGTCGTCGTGCCGGTCAACGAGCGCCTGCACGGCCGTGAAGCCGCCTGGATCCTCGGGCACAGCGGCGCGCGGATCGTCTTCGTCGATGCCGCGCACGCGACGGCGCTGGCCGGCCTCGTGCCGGGCGGCTGTGCGGTGCACGACGTCGCCGCCCTGCCCGCGCCGTGGCACCACGGCGTCGCGCTGCCCGCGCCGGTCGAACGCGCGGCCGGCGACGCGGCCTGGCTCTTCTACACCTCGGGCACCACCGGCCGCCCGAAGGGCGTCACGCTGACGCCGCGCAACCTGCGCGAGTGCGCGATGGCGTACCTGGCCACCGTGCAGTCGCTGCAGCCCGGCGACGCCTGCCTGCACCCCGCGCCGCTGAGCCACGGCAGCGGGCTGTACCACCTGCCGTACGTGACGGCCGGCGGCGTCAACGTCGTGCCCGCCAGCGGCGGCTTCGACGCCGCCGAGGTCTTCGCGCTGGCCGCGCACTGGCGCCACGCGTCGTGCTTCGCCGCGCCGACGATCGTCAACCGGCTGGCCGCGCACGCGCGCGAGCACGGCGCCGACACCTCGGGGCTGGCCACCGTCGTCTACGGCGGCGCACCGATGTACCTGGCCGACCTGATCGCCGCGCGCGAGGCGCTCGGCCCGCACCTGGCGCAGATCTACGGCCAGGGCGAGAGCCCGATGACGATCACGGTGCTGCCCAAGCACGTGCTCGAGGACCGCGCGCACCCGCGCTGGGCCGAGCGCGCCGCGTCGGTCGGCGTCGCGCAGCCCAACGTCGAGCTGTCGATCCGCGACGCCGACGGCCGCGAGCTGCCTCCCGGCACCGCCGGCGAGGTGTGCGTGCGCGGCGACGTCGTGATGGCCGGCTACTGGCGCAGCGCCGAGGCCACCGCGGCCGCGATCCGCGACGGGTGGCTGTACACGGGCGACATCGGCCGGCTCGACGACGAAGGCTTCCTCACGCTGCTCGACCGCAGCAAGGACCTCGTGATCAGCGGCGGCCACAACGTCTATCCGCGCGAGGTCGAGGAAGCGCTGCTGCTGCACCCCGCGGTGGCCGAGGTGGCCGTCGTCGGCCGCCCCGACCCGCAGTGGGGCGAGTCGCTGGTGGCCTACGTCGTGCCACGCGGCGCGCCGCCGGCGGACCTCACGGCGCAGCTCGACGCGCACTGCCTCGACCACATCGCACGCTACAAGCGGCCCAAGGTCTGGCGCGTCGTCGACGCACTGCCGAAGAACCACTACGGCAAGGTGCTCAAGACGGAACTGCGCAAGCGCGAGGCATCCGCCTGACGCCGGAGGCCCGTCATCCGCGCTCGCGCTCCTTCCAGTAGCGCTCCATCGACAGGTACGTGAACGACGCCGACCACGCGATCAGCAGCAGCCCGTTGAGCGTCTCGATGCCGGCCAGCGGCCACAGCGCGCGCGGCGGGCTCAGGTCGCCGAAGCCGAGCGAGGTGAACGACTGCGCCGAGAAGTACAGGCTCGTGACCAGGTCCCAGCTGCCGCCGCCGACGGCGCCGTCGAGCCCCCAGTAGGCGACGCCGTACAGCGCGATCTGCGCCAGGTGCGCGCAGAACGCGCCGAGGATCACGAACACCAGCCGCCAGCGCGGCACGACGTGCAGCCGCGGCAGGCCGCGCGACAGGCCGCGCAGCACTTCGTAGTGGATCAGCGTCGTGGCGAGCACGAGCGGCAGGATCAGGGCGGTCGACAACCACATGCACGGCTCCGGCGCCGGGCTCGGCGGTGGCCGGCGGCGCGCATTGTCGCCGCCGCCCGGTTGCGGTCGGCCCTCAAGTCGCCCGCCGGCGGTCCGATAACCGTACGCCACGCGCTCTTGCGCGATGACCACGGCGCTCGCGCCCGACCCATTCCAGGAGACTCCCTTGACATCGCCCCTTTCCGCCGCCCTCGCGCCCGGCATGGCGCTGATGCGCCGGCTGCGCCTGCCCGCCAAGATCGCGCTCACCGGCGTGATGCTGTTCGCGCCGCTGCTGGTGCTGCTGGCGCTCGCGCTGTGGTCGGTGCGCGACCAGCTCGACTACACGCGCAAGGAGACCGAGGGCGCGCGCCTCGTCGGCGCGCTGCTCGACGTCGCGACGCAGGTGCAGGCGCACCGCGGCCTCACCGGCCGCGTGCTGTCGGGCGACGCCGCGGCCACGCCGGCGCGCGACGCCACCCGCGACCAGT
>JBBION010000009.1:0-25038 GCA_037443345.1 Rubrivivax sp.
TCGTGCGAGGCCATGTTGTCGCGCGAGACGCCGAACACGACGGCGCCGGCCTTCAGGAACTCCTTGTGCCGGTCGCGGAACTGCATCGCCTCGGTCGTGCAGCCAGGCGTGTTGTCCTTCGGGTAGAAGTACAGCACGATGGCCTTGCCCGCGAACGCCTGTGGCGAGAACTTGACGCCGCCGGTGGCGAGTGCTTCGAAATCCGGGATGGGCTTGTTCAGGGCAGGCGTCATGGGCGGGCGGGTCTCGGCTTCGAAGGAGGCGCTGAGGAGCGCTCGCGGCAGGCGCGACCGCGAACACGATCACGAATTATAGAGGCTCGAGTGGTTCGCCCATGCCTCCCCCGACGGGGCGGGCGGCGCTCAGGCGGCGGCTTCGATCAGCAGCGCCGCGGCCACCGTGCGCCCTTCGCTGGCCAGCACGTTGTAGGTGCGGCAGGCGGCGGCGGTGTCCATCGTCTCGACCCCGATGCGCCGCTCGATCAGCGCGCGCTGCAGCGCCGGCGAGACGAAGCGCAGCCGCGAGCCCGAACCGAAGATCACGACCTCGGGCTGCAGCGCCAGCAGCTGCTCGAAGTGCGCCGCGGTCAGGTCGGCAAGCCGGCCGACCGGCCACGCGACGGCGTCGCCGCGCCAGGGCACCAGCACGCTCGAGCGCCACTCGGCGGCGTTGACCCACACCCGCCCGGCGTCGTGGCGCGAGATGACGTTGACCCCGTCGAGCCGGTCGGGCTGGAACTTCATACAGGATAATTCTAGGTTCGCGCGTCGCCGCCGGCCGCGCGCCCTGCCCCGGAGCCCGTCCCCGTGAAACCGATCGCCAAGTCCAGCAAGCTCGCCGACGTCTGCTACGACATCCGCGGACCCGTGCTCGACAAGGCGCGGCAGATGGAGGAGGAGGGGCACAAGATCATCAAGCTCAACATCGGCAACCTTGCCGTGTTCGGCTTCGACCCGCCCGACGAGATCGTGCAGGACATGATCCGCAACCTGCCGGCCGCGGCGGGCTACACCGACAGCAAGGGCCTGTTCGCGCCGCGCAAGTCGGTGGTGCACTACACGCAGGAGAAGGGCATCCACGGCGTCACCGTCGACGACGTGTACCTCGGCAACGGCGCGTCCGAGCTGATCGTGATGGCACTGAACGCGCTGCTCGACAACGGCGACGAGATCCTCGTGCCGGCGCCCGACTACCCGCTGTGGACGGCGGCGGTGTCGCTGTCGGGCGGGCGGCCGGTGCATTACCTGTGCGACGAGGGCGCCGGCTGGCTGCCCGACCTCGACGACATCCGGCGCAAGATCACGCCGAACACGCGCGGCATCGTCGTCATCAACCCGAACAACCCCACCGGCGCGCTGTACCCGCCCGAGCTGCTGAAGGAGATCGTCGAGATCGCGCGAGTGCACCAGCTGATCGTGTTCGCCGACGAGATCTACGACAAGACGCTGTACGACGGCAACGTGCACACCAGCATCGCGTCGCTGGCCGACGACGTGCTGTTCGTGACCTTCAACGGCCTGAGCAAGAACTACCGCAGCTGCGGCTACCGCGCCGGCTGGATGATCGTCAGCGGCGACAAGCGCGACGCGAAGGACTACATCGAGGGGCTGAACATGCTCGCCTCGATGCGGCTGTGCGCGAACACGCCCGGCCAGCTCGCGATCCAGACCGCGCTTGGCGGCTACCAGAGCATCAAGGACCTCGTCGCGCCGGGCGGGCGGCTGACCCGCCAGCGCGACCTCGCGTGCGATCTGCTCGGCCAGATCCCGGGCGTGAGCGTCGTCAAGCCCAAGGCGGCGCTGTACATGTTCCCGCGGCTCGATCCCAAGATCTACCCGATCACCGACGACCAGCAGTTCGCCTACGACCTGCTGGCCGACGAGAAGGTGCTGATCGTGCAGGGCACCGGCTTCAACTGGCCGCAGCCCGACCACTTCCGCCTCGTGTTCCTGCCCAACTCCGACGACCTCGCCGAGGCCATCGGCCGCATCGCGCGCTTCCTCGAGCACTATCGCAAGCGCCACACCGCCTGAGCGCATCCATGACCACACGCCCCGTCGCGCCACCGACCCACGCCGCCGATCGGCGTGACGTCGAAGCCAAACCCATCCAAGTCGGCCTGCTCGGCATCGGCACCGTCGGCAGCGGCACGTTCAACGTGCTGGTGCGAAACCAGGCCGAGATCCGCCGGCGCGCCGGCCGCGGCATCGAGATCGCGATGGTCGCCGACCTCGACACCGTGCGCGCCGGCGCGATCGTCGGCGACCGCGCGCAGGTCGTCGGCGACGCGCGCAAGGTCATCGCGAACCCCGACATCGACATCGTCGTCGAGCTGATCGGTGGCTACGGCATCGCGCGCACGTTGGTGCTCGAGGCGATCGCCGCCGGCAAGCACGTCGTCACCGCGAACAAGGCGCTGCTGGCCGTCCACGGCAACGAGATCTTTGCCGCCGCGCGCGACAAGGGCGTGATGGTGGCGTTCGAGGCCGCGGTGGCCGGCGGCATCCCGATCATCAAGGCGCTGCGCGAGGGTCTCACCGCCAACCGCATCGAGTGGATCGCGGGCATCATCAACGGCACGACGAACTTCATCCTCAGCGAGATGCGCGACAAGGGGCTCGACTTCGACGTCGTGCTCCAGGAGGCGCAGCGGCTGGGCTACGCCGAGGCCGACCCGACGTTCGACATCGAGGGCGTCGACGCCGCGCACAAGGCGACGATCATGAGCGCGATCGCGTTCGGCGTGCCGGTGCAGTTCGACAAGGCGCACGTCGAGGGCATCACGAAGCTGCAGGCCGCCGACATCCGCTACGCCGAGCAGCTGGGCTACCGCATCAAGCTGCTGGGCATCACGAAGCGCAGGGAGCGCGGCATCGAGCTGCGCGTGCACCCGACGCTGGTGCCGGCCAAGCGGCTGATCGCCAACGTCGAGGGCGCGATGAACGCCGTCGTCGTGCAGGGCGACGCGGTGGGCACGACGCTGTATTACGGCAAGGGCGCGGGCAGCGAGCCGACCGCGTCGGCCGTGATCGCCGACCTCGTCGACATCACGCGGCTGCACACCGCCGACCCCGACCACCGCGTGCCGCACCTGGCGTTCCAGCCCGAGTCGCTGGCCGACACGCCGATCCTGCCGATCGACGAGGTCGTCACGTCGTTCTACCTGCGGCTGCAGGTGGCCGACCAGGCCGGCGTGCTGGCCAAGATCACCGGCATCCTCGCCGAGCACGTGATCTCGATCGACGCGCTGCTGCAGCGCGAGTCCGATGAAGGCGAGAACAAGACCGACGTCATCATCCTGACGCACGACACCGTCGAGGGCCAGATGCGCCGCGCGATCGCGCAGATGCAGGCGCTGCCCACCGTGCTCGCGCCGATCGTCAGCCTGCGCAAGGAAGAACTCGCGTGAAGTACCTGAGCACCCGCGGCGACACGACGCCGCGCGGCTTCTGCGACATCCTGCTCGAGGGGCTGGCCCCCGACGGCGGCCTGTACCTGCCGACGCACTACCCCCAGGTCGACGCGGCGACGCTGGCGCGCTGGCGCGCACTGCCGTACGCCGAGCTGGCGTTCGAGATCCTGTCGCTGTACGTCGACGACATCCCGCGCGACGACCTGCGCGCGCTGGTGCGCAAGACGTACACGCGCGACGTCTTCGGCACCGATGCGATCGTGCCGCTGAAGCCGCTCGGCGATGGCGTGGCGCTGGAGGCGCTGTCCAACGGCCCGACGCTGGCCTTCAAGGACATGGCGATGCAGTTGCTCGGGAACCTCTTCGAGTACGAGCTCGCGCGCCGCGGCCGGCAGCTCAACATCCTCGGCGCGACGTCGGGCGACACCGGCAGCGCGGCCGAGTACGCGATGCGCGGCAAGAAGGGCATCCGCGTGTTCATGCTCAGCCCGCACGGCCGCATGAGCCCGTTCCAGCAGGCGCAGATGTTCAGCCTGCAGGACGCGAACATCCACAACCTCGCGATCGAGGGCGTATTCGACGACTGCCAGGACATCGTCAAGGCGGTCAGCAACGACCTCGAATTCAAGCGCCGCTGGTCGATCGGCACCGTCAACTCAATCAACTGGGCGCGGCTGCTGGCGCAGGTCGTCTACTACTTCGCGGGCTACTTCCAGGCGACCCGTTCCAATGACGAGCGCGTCAGCTTCGCCGTGCCGTCGGGCAACTTCGGCAACATCTGCGCCGGCCACGTCGCGCGCATGATGGGGCTGCCGATCGCCCAGCTCGTGTGCGCGACGAACGAGAACGACGTGCTCGACGAGTTCTTCCGCACCGGCGCCTACCGCGTGCGGGCCAGCGCCGAGACGTTCGAGACGTCGAGCCCGTCGATGGACATCAGCAAGGCGAGCAACTTCGAGCGCTTCGTGTTCGACCTGCTCGGCCGCGACGCGGCGCGCACCGCCGACCTGTTCGGCGTGCAGGTGCCCCGGCACGGCGGCTTCACGCTCGCCGCCGACGAGTTCGCGCGCATCGCGTCGTTTGGTTTCGTCTCGGGCCGCAGCACGCACGCCGACCGCCTCGCGACGATCCGCGACACGTGGCAGCGCTACGGGGTGATGGTCGACACGCACACCGCCGACGGTCTCAAGGTCGCGCGCGAGCACCTCGAGCCCGGCGTGCCGATGATCGTGCTCGAGACGGCGCTGCCGGCCAAGTTCGCGGCGACGATCCGCGAGGCGCTCGGGCGCGACCCCGAGCGCGCGCCCGGCTTCGAGGGCCTCGAGGCGCTGCCGAAGCGCTTCACGGCGCTGCCGGCCGAGGTCGGGCCGGTCAAGCGCTACATCGAAGAGCACGGCGCGGCGTGAGGGGCGTGTGATGAAGGTCGTGGCATGAAGGTGGTGGGCTTCTGCGGCCCCTCGGGGGCGGGCAAGACGACGCTGATCGAAGGCGTCGTCGCCGAGCTTCGGCGCGCGGGTCAGCGCGTGTCGGTCGTCAAGCACGCGCACGCGGGCTTCGACCTCGACCAGCCCGGCAAGGACAGCCACCGCGTCCGCGAGGCCGGGGCGTTCGAAGTGCTCGTCGCGTCGCCGCGCCGCATGGCGCTGCTGCGCGAGTACGGCACCGAGCTCGAGCTCTCGGTGCACCACCTGCTGGCCGAGCTGATCGAGGTCGACTGGGTGCTGGTCGAGGGCTTCAAGCACGCCGACATCTTCAAAGTCGAGGTCTGGCGCGAGGCGGCGGCAGCCCGGCGCGGCGACGCGCCGATCTACCCCGAGGACCCGTTCGTCGTCGCCATCGCGACCGACCGCCCCGACGCGCTGCCGGTGCCGACGCTGAGGTCCGTCGTGCCGCTCGGCGATCCCGCGGCGCTGGTCGCCGCGCTGCGCGCGGCCGGCGACCGCCTCGTCTACGACCCGACGCGCCATGGCTGACGCGCCGCGCCCGCCGCTGCTCGGCCTCGACGAGGTCCTCGCGCGCCTGGCCGCCGGTGCCGCCGCGGCGCGCATCGCCGAGGTCGAGACGGTGTCGACGCTCGACGCGCTCGGGCGCGTGCTCGCCGCCGACGTCGTCTCGGCGATCGACGTGCCGCCAGCCGACAACACGTCGATGGACGGCTACGCGGTGCGTGCCGCTGACGCCGCGTCGAGCGACGCGGTGCTGCCGGTGGTGCAGCGCATCGCGGCGGGCCACGTCGGCGAGCCGTTGACCGCCGGCACCGCGGCGCGCATCTTCACCGGTGCGCAGATCCCACCCGGGGCGGATGCCGTCGTGATGCAGGAGCTCGTCGACGTCGTCGACGGCGGCAGCCCGGGCGCGATCCGCGTGCGCGAGACGCCGAAGCCCGGCCAGTGGATCCGCCGCCGTGGCGAGGACGTGCGCGCCGGCCGCACCGTGCTCGCCGCCGGCACGCGGTTGACGCCGCAGGCGCTCGGGCTCGCGGCGACCGTCGGCGCGGCGACGCTCACCGTCGTGCGGCGCCCGCGCGTCGCGCTGTTCTCGACCGGCGACGAGCTGATCATGCCCGGCAGCGTGCCGCCCGATCGGCTGCCGCCGGGGGCGATCTACAACTCGAACCGCTTCACGCTGCGCGGCCTGCTGCAGGCCGCCGGCTGCGACGTGACCGACCTCGGCATCGTGCCCGACCGGCTCGACGCGACGCGCGCGGCGCTGCGCGACGCAGCGAACGATCACGATCTGATCCTGACCTCGGGCGGCGTGTCGGTCGGCGAGGAGGACCACATCAAGCCCGCGGTCGCCGCCGAAGGCCGCGTCGAGCTGTGGCAGGTCGCGATCAAGCCCGGCAAGCCGCTCGCGTTCGGCGCGGTGCGCCGCGGCGATGGCCCCGAGGCGCTGTTCGTCGGACTGCCGGGCAACCCCGTGTCGAGCTTCGTCACGTTCGTGCTCGCCGTGCGCGCGGTGCTGAACGTGCTGCAGGGCGCCGACGCGGCACTGCCGCAGGCGCTGCCGATGACGGCCGGCTTCGACTGGCCCAAGCCCGACAAGCGGCGCGAGTTCCTGCGCGTGCGGGTGGGCGCCGACGGCGCGCTCGAGCTGTTCGCGAACCAGAGCTCGGGCGTGCTGACCTCGGCCGTGTGGGCCGACGGCCTCGTGGACAACCCGCCGGGGCAGGCGATCCGTGCGGGCGATCGGGTACGCTACCTGCCGATGTCGACGCTGATCGCCGGATGAAGCTCACGGTGCGCTATTTCGCCTCGCTGCGCGAGGCGCTCGGGTCCTCGGAGGTCGTCGACGTGCCGCCGCCGGCCACCGTGGGCGTCTTGCGCGACCACCTGATCGCGCGCGGCGGCCGCCACGCCGAGGCGCTGGCGCGCGGCCGCGCGGTGCGCTGCGCGCTGAACCAGGCGATGGTCGACGAGTCGGCCGCGCTCGACGACGGCGCCGAAGTCGCGTTCTTCCCGCCCGTCACCGGGGGCTGAACGATGGCCGCGCGCGTGGCGATCCAGATCGCGGACTTCGACCTCTCGGCCGAGGTGGCGGCGCTGCGCGCGCACGACGCCGGCGTCGGCGCGGTCGCGGTGTTCGTCGGCACGGTGCGCGACCGCAACGACGGCAGCGGGGTCAGCCGCATGGAGCTCGAGCACTACCCCGGCATGACGGAGAAGGCGATCGAGGCGATGATCGACGAGGCGATGCGCCGCTTCGACATCCGCGCCGCCCGTGTCGTGCACCGCGTCGGGCCGCTCGCACCGACCGACCAGATCGTGCTCGTGGCCGTCACGTCGGCGCACCGCGGCCAGGCGTTCCAGGCCTGCGAGTTCCTGATGGACTACCTGAAGACGCAGGCGCCGTTCTGGAAGAAGGAACACACGCACGAGGGCGCGCGCTGGGTCGATGCGCGCGTGGCCGACGATGCCGCCCTCGCCCGCTGGGGCATCGAGGCGAAGAACGCGTGAGTGCCGCCGCGTCGGCCGTGCCCTGGGCGACGATGGCTGCCGTCGCCGGCGGCGCGGCGGTGGGGGCGCTGCTGCGCTACGGCGCCGGGCTGTGGCTGAACCCGCTGTGGCAGGGATTCCCGCTCGGCACGCTGCTCGTCAATGCCGTGGGGGCGTTCGCGATCGGCGTGGCCATGGTCCTGTTCGAGCGGCACCCGAACGAGGTCGTGCGCATGCTCGTCGTCACGGGCCTGCTCGGTGGCCTGACGACGTTCTCGGCCTTCTCTGCCGAGTCGCTCGGGTTGCTGCAGCGCGGGCTGTGGGCCGTCGCGCTGCTGCACACGCTGGCGCACGTGCTCGGGTCTCTCGCCTGCGCCGCGACGGGCTTCGGCGTGGCGCGGCTGCTGGTGCCACACGCCTGAGACGGGCGGGGCCTTCGTTCCGGCGGCCGCGTGCCGGAGTCCGGCATCGGCTCGCCGAGGCCCGTGAACGTCCGCTCGGCCGGCGACGGTCGTAGCAGCCGGGTGACGGCGGCGTCTGCGTCCTGCGGTCCGCGTCGCGCCGCCCTGCGTCAGGGCGGCTGCCGGGCGTCGAAGCCGTCGATGATGTCGCGCAGGCGCTCGCGCAGCCGCCGGCGCTCGGGTGCCGGCAGCGCCGCGAGCTGCTGCATCTCGTGCGCCGCGGCGCGCTGCAGCAGCGGGGCGACCCGCCGGCGCCCGGCACGCGTCAGCGCCACGCGGGCGCGGCGGGCGTCGGCCGGGTCGGCGCTGCGCTCGATCCAGCCCTGCGCGGCCATGCGGTCCAGCGCCTTCGTCAGCGTGGGCTGCTTGGCCAGCACCTCGCGCGCGAGACTGCCCACCGGCATCGGCTCGCGGTCGGCGAGCACGGCCATCACGCGCCATTCGAGTGAGGTCAGCCCTGCGGCGCGCACGTGCGGCTCGAAGCCGCGCCACAGCGCGTGGCTCGCGCGCGCGAGCAGGTACACCAGGTGGTCGTCGAGGAAGCGGCGGGACGCGGTCACGCGGGTCGATGCGCTTGCGCAGGATCGATGAATTTTCATATATTCGAGGCGCCATGACACCGTCCGTTCCGTCCACCGCGACGTCGCCGACGACCGTCGAGTTGCGTGCCGCGCTGGGTCGATTCGCCACCGGTGTGACGATCGTGACCTGCCGCGACGGGGCCGGCGCGCCGGTGGGGCTGACCTGCAACTCGTTCAACGCGCTGTCGCTCGAGCCACCGCTGGTGCTGTGGTCGCTGCGCCGTGCGAGCCCGAGCCTCGTGGCGTTCGCCGGTGCCGACCACTTCGCCGTCAACGTGCTCGCCGAGGACCAGATCGAGCTGTCGCGCCGCTTCGCCAGTTCGGCGGCCGACAAGTTCGCCGACGGCGTCTGGCACGACGGCGCGGGCGGGGCGCCGCTGCTCGTCGGCGCCGCGGCGACGTTCGAGTGCGCGCGCGCGTCGCACCAGGACGCCGGCGACCACGTGCTGTTCATCGGCCGCGTGCTGCGGCTGGCCGACGCGGCGCTGCCGCCGCTCGTCTTCCACGGCGGGCGCTACCACCTGCTGGGAGAGATCCTGTGACCGGCGACGTGCGTCTCGAGCCCCGCTGGGTCGACGTCTTCGACCACGTGTTCGGGCTGTGTGCGGTGCAGGCCGGCGACGTGTGCGCCGTGCTGTCGGAGACGGCGAGCCGGCGCGACCTCGTGCAGCTCGCCGAACTCGCGCTGGCGCGGCGCGGCGCGCGCTGGTTCCACGTCGTGCTGCCGCAGCGGCCGGTGACGACGCCGGTGCCGGTGCGCTCGACCGGCGCGTCGGACGCGATCGCCGGCGTCGACGCCGTCGTCGCGGCGCTGGCCCGGTGCAGCTTCGTCGCCGACTGCACCGTCGAGGGGCTGATGCACGCCCCCGAGCTGCCGGCGATCCTCGCCGGCGGCGCCCGCGTGCTCTACGTCAGCCACGAGCACCCCGAGATCCTCGAGCGCTGCGTGCCGCAGCCCGGCGACGACGCGCCGGTGCGCGACGCGATGCGCCGGCTCAAGAGCGCGCGGCGCATGACGGTGACGTCGGCGGCGGGCACCGAGCTCGAGATCGGCCTCGACGGCGCGCGCGTCGGCGGCGTGTGGGGCTACACGAGCAAGCCGGGCACGCTGTCGCACTGGCCTGGCGGGCTCGTGCTCGCGTTCCCCGCCGCCGGCCGCGTGCGCGGCACGCTCATGCTCGACCGCGGCGACGTCAACCTGACGTTCAAGCGCTACCTCGCCGACCCGGTGCGCCTGGTGATCGACGACGACCACGTCGTCGACGTCGTCGGCGACTCGCCCGACGGCGAGATGCTGCGCGGCCACTACGCCGCGTGGGCGCAGCACGAGGGCCACCGCGGCGCGTACGCGGTGAGCCACGTCGGCTGGGGGCTGAACCGCCGCGCGCGCTGGGACTCGATGCTGTTCCACGACAAGGCCGACTTCAACGGCACCGAGCTGCGCGCCTTCGGCGGCAACTTCCTGTACTCGACCGGTGCCAACGAGGTCGCCGGCCGCCACACGCTCGGTCACTTCGACCTGCCGCTGCGCGGCTGCACCGTCGCGCTCGACGGCGAGGTCGTCGTCGAGCAGGGCCTGCTGCGATGACGCCGACGCTCGTCACCGCCGCGCCGCTTGCGCACTGGCGCTGGGGCGCCGGCGAGGTGGCCGTCGTGATGCTGCACGGCGTCGGCGGCGGCCGCGACGCGTGGAGCGACGCGACCGGCGGCACCGGCGCCGCGGTGGCCGCCGCCGGCTACCTCGCGATCGCCCCCGACCTGCCGGGCTACGGTGACTCGCGGCCGATCGCGCCGTACACGATGGCCGGGCTCGCCGACGCGGTGGCCGCGCTCGTCGAGTCCGTCGGTGCCGCGCGCACCGTGCTCGTGGGCCACAGCATGGGCGGCATGGTCGCGCAGGAACTCGTCGCGCGCCGCCCCGAACTCGTGCACGCCCTGGTGCTGAGCGGCACGTCGCCCGCGTTCGGCAAGCCCGACGGCGACTGGCAGCAGCGCTTCCTCGCCGAGCGCCTGGCCCCGCTGGACGGCGGGCAGGGCATGGCCGCGCTCGCACCCGGGCTCGCACGCGGCATGGCCGCGCCCGACGCCGATCCCGCGCGCGTCGAACGCTGCGCCGCCGTCATGGCACGCGTGCCCGAGGCGACGTACCGCGCCGCGCTGCACGCCATCGTCGGCTTCGACCGTCGCGCCGACCTCGCGCGCATCGCCGTGCCCGTGCTGTGCCTGGCCGGCGAGTGCGACCGCAACGCGTCGCCGGCCGTGATGCAGCGCATGGCGCAGGCGATCCCCGGCGCCGAGTACCGGTGCCTCGCCGGCGTCGGCCACCTCGCGAACATGGAGGCGCCGGCACCGTTTCACGCCGCGCTGCTCGACTTCCTGCGCCGCCGCGCTCCGGTGGCGGCCGCGCACCCCTGACCGAAGGAGCCCATGATGGCTGCCGTGCTCACCGAACCCGTCGTCTCGCGCTACGTGCCGTCGCACATCGCCGGCAACGCCGCCACGCTGACGCCGCAGCAGCGCGAGCTGATCGAGCGTGCGTCGCGCCTCGGGCGCGAGAAGTTCGCGCCGCGCGCCGCGCGCCACGACCGCGAGGCGAGCTTCCCGATCGAGAACTTCCGCGACCTCGCCGAGGCCGGCCTGCTCGCGATCTGCGTGCCCAAGGCGCACGGCGGCGAGGGCGCCGACTTCACGACCTACGTGATGGTCGCCGCCGAGCTCGGACGCTGGTGCGGCTCGACGGCGCTGTCGTACAACATGCACGTGTGCTCGTGCATGTGGAGCGGCTTCATCGCCGACGCGCTCGACATGACGCCCGAGCAGCGCGCCGACCACGAGCGCATCCGCGCGCTGCACTATGCGCGCATCGTGCGCGACGGCAAGATCTACGCGCAGCCGTTCTCCGAGGGCGGTGCGGCCGCCGCCGGCAAGGCGCCGTGGGGCACGCTGGCGGCCCGGGTCGACGGCGGCTACGTCGTCAACGGCCGCAAGATCTTCGCGTCGCTGTCCGGCGCGGCCGACTACTACGGTGTCCTCTGTACGCTCGACCGCCCCGGCGCGACGATCAAGGATTCGATGTACCTCGCGGTGCCGGCCGACGCGCCGGGCGTCACGGTGTCGGGCGAGTGGGACCCGCTGGGCATGCGCGGCACCGTCAGCCGCACGCTGACGTTCAAGGACGTGTTCGTGCCCGACGAGGCACGGCTGATGCCCGAGGGGCTGTACGCGCAGGCGGCGGCGCGCTTCCCGCACATGTTCGCGACGCTGTCGCCGACCTACATGGGCATCGCGCAGGCGGCGTACGATTTCACGGTGCAGTACCTGCGCGGCGAGGTGCCGGGCATGCCGCCGGTCAAGCGGCGCATGTACCCGACCAAGCAGGTCGCGGTGGCCGAGATGCGCGTGAAGCTCGAGGCCACGCGGGCGCTGTTCCTGCAGAACGCGCGCGACGCGCGCGTCGACCCCGACAAGGACACGCGCATGCGGCTGCTGGCGGCGCACTACACGATCATGGAGAACGCCAACGACATCTGCCGGCTGGCGATCCGCACCTGCGGCGGGCAGAGCATGCTCAAGAGCCTGCCGCTCGAGCGCCTGTACCGCGACAGCCGCTGCGGCTCGTTGATGCTGCCGTGGACCGCCGAGCTGTGCATCGACCGGCTTGGGCGCGAGTGCCTGTACGAGTCCGGCGAGCGCGACGAGGCCATAGAGGCGTGACCACCCCCGAAGCGCCTTCGGCGCTTCCCCCTCAAGGGGGCGCCGCCGGCGGACCGGCGAAGCCGGATCCGCGGCGGCCGCTCGAAGGCTGGCGCTGCGGGGCGCTGCGCGTGGCATGAGCTTTGATGGCAAGCTGATGTTGTCGGGTGTCCGCGACGGCCCGTGGACGCGCGTGCGCGAGCAGGCGCGCCGGCGGCCGCAGGCGATGGCGCTCGTCGCGGGCGGGCGGGCCTGGACCTTCGCCGACCTCGCACGCGAGGTCGACGCCTCCGTCGCGTCCTTGCGTGCCGACGGGCTCGGCGCCGGCGACAGCCTCGGCTGGCTGGGCCTGAACACGCCGGGGATGCTCGCGGCGCTGTTCGCCTGCGAGGCGACCGGCGCCCGTTTCGTGCCGCTGAACTGGCGCCTCGCGGCCGCCGAACTCGCGACCATCGTCGAGCACGCCGGGCTGCAGCACCTGCACGTCGACGACGCGCTGCGCCCGCTCGGCGACGCCGTGCGCGCGCTCGTCACGCTGCCGCAGCCGCGGGCGCCGGGGCACGAGCCGGGCGACCTGCTGCTGGCCTACACCTCGGGCACGACGGGCCGCCCGAAGGGCGCGATCCACACGACCGCCGGCATGGCGGCCAACATCGACGCCGCCGTCGACGCGCAGGGCTTCGACGAGTGCACGCGCGCGCTCGCGGTGCTGCCGCTGTTCCACGTCGGCGGTCTGTGCATCCAGACGCTGCCGGTGCTCGCCGCCGGCGGCTGCGTCGTGCTGCACCCGCGCTTCGACGCCGGTGCGTGGCTCGCCGAGGTGGAACGGTCGCGGCCGACGACGAGCCTGCTCGTGCCGGCGACGATGCGCGCGCTGCTCGATCACCCGGCGTGGCCGACGACGGACCTGGCGAGCCTCGCGTTCGTCAACAGCGGCTCGCAGGTCGTGCCGGTGCCGCTGATCGAGGCGTTTCACGCGCGCGGCGTGCCGGTGTGCCAGGTCTGGGGCAGCACCGAGACGGGGCCGGTGTCGATCGTGCTGCGTCGCGACGAGGCGATGGCGCATGTCGGCAGCACCGGGCGGCCGGCGCGCGGTGTCGAGATCCGGCTCGTCGTCGACGGCCGCGACGCCGCGCCGGGCGAGACTGGCGAACTCTGGGTGCGCGCGCCGAACCTGATGCGCGGCTACCACCGCGCGACGCACCCCGAGAGCTTTGCCGGCGGCTGGTTCCGCAGCGGCGACCTGGCCCGCGCCGACGCCGCCGGCTACGTCACCGTCGTCGGCCGCAGCAAGGATCTGATCATTTCGGGCGGCGAGAACATCCACCCGGCCGAGATCGAGAACCTGCTCGCGCACCACCCCGACGTGGCCGAGTGCACCGTGGTCGGCGTGCCCGACGCGCGCTGGGGCGAGGTGCCGGTGCTCGCCGTCGTCGCCCGCTACGGACGCACGGTCGACCCGCAGCGGCTGCAGGCGTTGTTCGACGCGAAGCTCGCCCGCTACAAGCATCCTCGGCGCATCGTCGTCGTCGACGCGTTGCCGAAGACGGCGCTGGGCAAGGTGCAGAAGGCCACGCTCGCAGCCGCGCTGCGTGCGGCTTGACGAACGTCAAAACGCTGCCCCGGCGGGGTTGAAAACTCTGCCTTGGCGCCCCACCTGCGCGCCAACCGGAGGATTCACCCCATGCGTTTCGACAAGCTGACCACCGCGTTCCAGCAGGCGCTGGGCGACGCCCAGAGCCTGGCCGTCGCGCGCGACAACCCCTACATCGAGCCGCAGCACCTGCTCGCCGCGATGCTGCAGCAGGCCGACGGCCCGAAGGCGCTGCTCGACCGCGCCGGTGCCAACACGGCGGCGCTGGCGACCGCGATGGACACGGCGACGCGCAACCTGCCGCAGGTCAGCGGCGGCGGCCAGCCGGTGCAGCCCGGTCGCGACCTCGTGAGCCTGCTGCAGGCGGCGGACAAGGAAGCCTCCAAGCGCGGCGACCAGTTCATCGCCAGCGAGATGTTCCTGCTCGCGCTCGCCGACGCGAAGAGCGACCTCGGCGGCGTCGTGCGCGGCCACGGGCTGACGCGCAAGGCGCTCGAGGCGGCGATCGAGGCGGTGCGCGGCGGGCAGAAGGTGGATTCCGCCGAGGCCGAGGGCCAGCGCGAAGCGCTGAAGAAATACACGCTCGACCTCACCGAGCGGGCACGGCAAGGCAAGCTCGACCCGGTGATCGGCCGCGACGACGAGATCCGCCGCGCGATCCAGGTGCTGCAGCGTCGCAGCAAGAACAACCCGGTGCTGATCGGCGAGCCCGGCGTCGGCAAGACCGCCATCGTCGAAGGGCTGGCGCAGCGCATCGTCAACGGCGAGGTGCCCGACACGCTGAAGGACAAGCGCGTGCTGGTACTGGACATGGCCGGGCTGCTCGCGGGTGCAAAGTACCGCGGCGAGTTCGAGGAGCGGCTCAAGGCGGTGCTGAAGGAGGTCGCCGCCGACGAGGGCCGCATCATCCTGTTCATCGACGAGTTGCACACGATGGTCGGCGCCGGCAAGGCCGAGGGCGCCATCGACGCCGGCAACATGCTCAAGCCCGCGCTCGCGCGCGGCGAGCTGCACTGCATCGGCGCGACGACGCTCGACGAGTACCGCAAGTACGTCGAGAAGGACGCCGCGCTGGAGCGCCGCTTCCAGAAGGTGCTGGTCGACGAGCCAAGCGTCGAGGCGACGATCGCCATCCTGCGTGGTCTGCAGGAAAAGTACGAGGTGCACCACGGCGTCGAGATCACCGACCCGGCCATCGTCGCCGCGGCCGAACTCTCGCACCGCTACATCACCGACCGCTTCCTGCCCGACAAGGCGATCGACCTGATCGACGAGGCGGCGGCGAAGATCAAGATCGAGATCGATTCCAAGCCCGAGGCGATGGACAAGCTCGACCGCCGGCTGATCCAGCTGAAGATCGAGCGCGAGGCGGTCAAGAAGGAGAAGGACGAGGCGTCGATCAAGCGCCTGGGCCTGATCGAGGACGAGATCGCCAAGCTCGAGCGCGAGTACGCCGACCTCGAGGAGATCTGGAAGGCCGAGAAGGCCACCGCCCAGGGCAGTGCGCAGGTCAAGGAAGAGATCGACCGCATCAAGTTCCAGATCGAGGAGCTCAAGCGCAAGGGCGACTTCAACAAGGTCGCCGAGCTGCAGTACGGCAAGCTGCCCGAGCTCGAGCGGCGCCTGCACGACGCGCAGGCCAAGGAGGCCGGCAAGGCCAAGGGCGCCGGCGGCCCGCAGCTGCTGCGCACGATGGTGGGCGCCGAGGAGATCGCCGAGGTGGTCTCGCGCGCGACCGGCATCCCGGTGTCCAAGCTGATGCAGGGCGAGCGCGACAAGCTGCTGAAGATGGAGTCCAAGCTGCACGAGCGCGTCGTCGGCCAGGACGAGGCGATCCGCGCCGTGGCGGACGCGATCCGCCGCAGCCGCGCCGGCCTGAGCGACCCCAACCGGCCGCTCGGCTCGTTCCTGTTCCTCGGCCCGACCGGTGTCGGCAAGACCGAGCTGTGCAAGGCGCTCGCCGGCTTCCTGTTCGACAGCGACGACCACATGGTGCGCATCGACATGAGCGAGTTCATGGAGAAGCACTCGGTGGCGCGGCTGATCGGCGCGCCGCCGGGCTACGTCGGCTACGAGGAGGGCGGCTACCTGACGGAAGCGGTGCGGCGCAAGCCGTACAGCGTGATCCTGCTCGACGAGGTCGAAAAGGCGCACCCCGACGTGTTCAACGTGCTGCTGCAGGTGCTCGACGACGGGCGGCTGACCGACGGGCAGGGCCGCACCGTGGACTTCAAGAACGCGGTGATCGTGATGACGAGCAACATCGGCTCGCACCTGATCATGCAGATGGCCGGCCAGGATCCGGAGCTGATCCGCGACGCGGTGTGGGCCGAGGTCAAGCAGCACTTCCGCCCCGAGTTCCTCAACCGCATCGACGAGACGGTGGTGTTCCACGCGCTCGACCAGCAGCACATCGAGAACATCGCGCGCATCCAGCTGCGCGCGCTCGACGCGCGCCTGGCGAAGATGGAGCTCAGGCTCGACGTCTCGCCGGCGGCGCTGGCCGAGATCGCGAAGGTGGGCTTCGACCCGGTGTTCGGCGCGCGCCCGCTCAAGCGGGCGATCCAGCATCGGATCGAGAACCCGGTCGCGAAGCTGATCCTCGAGGGCAGGTTTGGCCCGAAGGACACGATCCCGGTCGACGTCGACAATGGCGAATTCAGCTTCGGCCGCGTCGTGCACTGAGAGCCGCGGCTCCAAGGCCGCCTGCGCGGCCTTGGACGGCTCGAAGGCCGCGAGCTCTGCGAGTGGCAGGAGCCGCGGCGCCCAGGCCGTGAGTTCGGGCCGCAGCGGCGGGTTGCCGCGCGCTCAGCGGCCGGAGAGCACCTCGTCGAGCCGCTCGAGGTGCCGCAGCGCGAGCACGAGGGGCGTGCTGCTGCGGTCGATCACGGCGTGCAGCACCAGGCCCGGATGCTGCGGCACCGGGCGCAGCACGAGGAAGTGGCCTGCCAGCGTGACGGCCGCTTCGGGGGCCGCGGCGCCCAGCCCCAGGCCGCGGGTGGCCGCACCGAGCGCGGCACACAGCACCGCGCCCTGCGAGGCCAGCGCGGCGGGGCCGGGGCGCGCCCCGGCGAAGGCGAGCGTGCGCTGCGTATCGGGCTCGAAGACGCAGCAGCTGACCATGCCCTTGACCTCGAGGCAGCGCTGCACGTAGCGCTGCAACGGCGAGGCCGACTCGGCGCCGGCGCGCGCCGCCGCGCGCGGATCGGGCATCGGCTGCATCGGCAGCGTGCCGGGGCGCGCGGATGAGGGTGCCGTCGCCGCGACGGGCGCCGGTGCGCTGTGCGAGCGCGTCACCGACAGAGTGATCGTCAGTCCGGTGCCGCCGCTGCCCGCCAGCGGCTGGTGCAGCTGGTTCCACGTCTCGACGACCTGGCCGAGCGCCTCTTCGGCGCGGCCCACCGTCGGCGCGACGTGCGTGTGCACCATCGTGCCGGCACCGAGCAGGTCGGCCTGCTGCGCCAGCACGCCCGAGCCGCTGAGCGGCAGCAGGAGCAGTTCACGGTTGCGCCAGGGTCCGGCGACGACAGCATCGTGGATCGGGCGCAGCGCCGCCGCCAGCGCGTGCGCCGGCAGGTCACCGACCAGCACGGCGCCGAGGCGGCTCGCGCCCAGCAGCACGCGTGCGAGGTGCTGGCGCTGGCGCGAGTCGGCGTCGGCGTCGGTCGAATACAGGCGCAGCGGCACGGCGCCGGTGACCGGCAGCTCGACGAACTCGATCGTCGCCAGCGCCACGCCATAGCCCTGGCTGCGGATCACCAGCTTCTGCACCGGCAGCAGGTGCGCCGCGGCGATGTCGGCCAGCCAGCGCCGCGACACCGGCATCCCGACGTCGTGCAGCGCGATGAACGGCTCGGCGCGCAGCTCGAACTGCTGCTGCAGCGCCTGCGCAGGGTCGAAGACGACGAACATCTCCCACAGGTTCTCCCCGACACGCCGTCCGATGCCGGCGTCCGCGGTGGCCTTGTCGCGGTCGGTGAGGATCTGCGTCGCGGGGCCGGCCTGCAGCGTCTGCTGCCAGGTCTCGCGCGCGGAGCCGGCGGGGGGCGACAGTTCGGAGGGCGTCATGGCGGCGGTGGGTGGGGGGCTGATCGGGATGTCGGCGGCGCGGCACCGTCCTTGAGCCGGATCCGCGCCGCGATCGTGCAGGACCGCGATGCGGCGCGCAAGACCGTGCAAGACCGCGCAGAACGGCGCAGCACCGTGCAGTCGTACCGCGCGGGCGGCACGGGTGGCAGCGAGCCGACCGCACGTTGCCGCAGCGCCCGCACCCGGCCCATCCCCCCGACGGCGGATGGTGCCTCCGTAGAATGCCCGTCATGGACGCCCGTTCGAGCCCCGCCGAGGGCGCCCCGGTCGTGATCGTCGGGGCCGGCCTGGCCGGGCTGGCGGTGGCGCTGCAGCTGGCCGAGCAGCGGCGCGTCCTCGTGCTGGCCAAGCGCGGCGCGGACGAGGGCGCGACACCCTGGGCGCAGGGCGGCATCGTCGGCGTGCTCGGCGCCGACGACAGCGTCGAGTCGCACGTGCGCGACACGCAGGACGCCGGCGCCGGCCTCGTCGACGAGCACACGGCGCGCTTCGTCGCCGGGCACAGCGCGCAGGCGATCGAGTGGCTCGTCGCGCAGGGGGTGCCGTTCTCGCCCGACCCGCAGGGCCCGCTCGGGCTGCACCTGACGCGCGAAGGCGGCCACGCGGTGCGCCGCATCGCCCACGCCGCCGACGCGACCGGCCGTGCGATCCACGAGACGTTGCTGGCACGCGTGCGCGCACATCCGCGCATCGAGCTGCGCGAGCGCTGGATGGCGGTGGACCTCGTCACGTCGCGGCTGCTGCGCCGGCGCGAGGCGCCGCGCTGCTACGGCGTCTATGCGCTCGACATCGACCGCGGGCGCGTCGAGACGCTGCCGGCGGCCGCCGTCGTGCTCGCCACCGGCGGCGTCGGCAAGGTCTACCGCTACACGAGCAACCCCGACACCGCGACCGGCGACGGCATCGCGATGGCGTGGCGCGCGGGCTGCCGCGTGGCCAACATGGAGTTCGTGCAGTTCCACCCGACGTGCCTGTACCACCCGCAGGAGCGCAGCTTCCTGATCACCGAGGCGATGCGCGGCGAGGGGGCGAAGCTGCGCCTGCCGCTGGGCACGCCGGGCGACGACGGCTCGCCGTGGGGTCCGCGCTTCATGCCGGCGCACGACGAGCGCGCCGAACTCGCTCCGCGCGACATCGTCGCGCGCGCGATCGACTTCGAGATGAAGAAGCACGGTGTCGACCACGTGTGGCTCGACGCGACGCACCTCGGCGAGGCGTTCCTGAAGGACCACTTCCCGACGATCCACGCGCGCTGCGCGGCGCTGGGCATCGACATCGCGCGGCAGCCGATCCCCGTCGTGCCGGCGGCGCACTACACGTGCGGCGGCGTCGTGACCGACCTCGACGGGCGCACCGACGTCGCCGGGCTCCACGCCGTCGGCGAGACGACCTACACCGGGCTGCACGGCGCCAACCGGCTGGCGAGCAACTCGCTGCTCGAGTGCGTCGTGCTCGGCCACGCCTGCGCGCGCCACGTCGCCGCCGGCGCGCCGGTGGCCGCGCCGCCGCTGCCGGCATGGGACGAGAGCCGCGTCGAGGACGCCGACGAGCAGGTCGTCATCGCCCACAACTGGGACGAGCTGCGGCTGCTGATGTGGAACTACGTCGGCATCGTGCGCACGACGAAGCGCCTCGAGCGCGCGCTGCACCGCATCGAACTGCTCGACAGCGAGATCGGCGAGTACTACGCGCACTTCCGCGTCACGCGCGACCTGCTCGAGCTGCGCAACCTCGTCGACTGCGCGCGGCTGATCGTGCGCTCGGCGCTGCAGCGCCACGAGAGCCGCGGCCTGCACTTCAGCCGCGACCACCCGTACACGCTGCCGGTGAGCTTCCCGACGGTGCTGATCCGCGAGACCCGCCGCGGCTGACCCGCGGCGCGCCCGGTTCAGCTGCGCGCGCCCATCAGCGCGCGGGCCTGCACGAACTCGAACGCGTGGCGCACCGCGGCGGCCACCTCGCGCCCGTGCTCGAGGCGTTCGCGGTCCGACTGGTAGAAGCTGAAGTCGACCGTGTGGCGGATGTAGCGCGGGGGCAGCCGGTTCAGCGCGACGCAGGCCACGTCGGCAAGCAGGCCCGGGTCGTGGCCGATCGCCGGGAAGCGCGGCGCCAGCTCGCCCACCGCCTCGAACACGGCGGTCTCGTTGTGGTTGTGCAGCGAGCTGAAGTCGGGGGTCATGGTGCGGGCCGGTGGGCGGAACTCGAGGGTCGCGCCAGCATATCGACCGCCGACCGCTGCCGCACCGGCCTGCCGGGCCGTCGCCGTGAAATCGTGCCGCGCGCCGTCGCGCTCGCGCGGCGGCACCTCAGGCCGCGCCGAGGTGCGGCACGAAGCCGGCCTGCGGCGCCGCCAGCGCGTGCGGGTTGCGCGCGACGAACTCGAGCATGCGCTCGATGCAGCCGAGCGCCTGCGTGCGCGTCGGCTCGGGCACGACGACCTCGCCGGTGCCGGTCTCGAGGCAGTCGACGACGCCCTGCAGCGCGTTCATCGCCATCCACGGGCAGTGCGCGCAGCTCTTGCAGGTGGCGCTCTTGCCGGCGGTGGGCGCCTCGATCAGCGTCTTGCCGGGCGCGAGCTGGCGCATGCGGTGGAACAGGCCGTTGTCGGTGGCGACGATGTACTCGTTCGCCTTGCCCTCGACGACGGCCTTCAGCAGCTGCGACGTCGAGCCGACGACGTGCGCCTGCGCGACGACGCTGTCGGGCGCCTCGGGGTGCACGAGGATCATCGCGTCGGGGTGCTGCTTCTTCAGCAGGTCGAGCTCGATGCCCTTGAACTCCTCGTGCACGATGCACGCGCCGTTCCACATCAGCATGTCGGCGCCGGTGCGGTGCTGCACGTAGCGGCCGAGGTGGCGGTCGGGCGCCCAAAGGATCTTGCGCCCCTCGTTTTTCAGGTGCTCGACGATGCCCAGCGCGCACGAGCTGGTGACCATCCAGTCGGCACGCGCCTTCACGGCCGCACTGGTGTTGGCGTAGACGACGACGGTGCGGTCGGGGTGTGCGTCGCAGAACGCGGCGAAGTCGCCGATCGGGCAGCCGAGGTCGAGCGAGCACGTCGCGTCGAGGTCGGGCATCAGCACGCGCTTGCCCGGGCTGAGGATCTTCGCGGTCTCGCCCATGAAGCGCACGCCGGCGACGACGAGCGTCTTCGCCGGGTGGTCGCGGCCGAACCGCGCCATCTCGAGCGAGTCGGCGACGCAGCCGCCGGTTTCGAGCGCCAGGTCCTGGATGTCGCCGTCGACGTAGAAGTGCGCCACCAGCACGGCGTCGCCCGCCTTCAGCAGCGCTGCGGCGCGCGCCTTCGCGGCGTCGCGCTCGGCCGGCGTCAGCGGCGGCGGCACCTTGGCCCAGGCATGCGCGGTGCACGTCGCGCCGCTTGCGTCGGGCCTGGTGAAGTCGTAGAGGACGGATTCGCTCATCGTCTCGGCCAGGGCGGCGCGGCCAGTGGTGGCCGGTGTCGGTCACGGGGACCCGGATGGTAAGCCAGCGCGGCCGCGCGCACCGGGCCTGCGCCCGATGGCCACGTTGCGTAACATGCGCGCATGGGCGCGTCCACGCTGTCGCCACCGCTGCCGTCGAACCCCGTGCCGTGGCGCGACGACGCGCGCACGATCGCGCTGGTCGGCGTCGCGCACGGCACGTCGCACTTCTTCCACCTGCTGCTGCCGCCGCTGTTCCCGGCGCTGATCGGCGAGTTCGGCGTGTCGTACTCCGAGCTCGGGCTGCTGGTGACGATGTTCTTCGTCATCTCCGGCATCGGCCAGGCGCTGGCCGGCTTCGTCGTCGACCGCGTCGGCGCGCGGCCGGTGCTGTTCGCCGCGCTGGGCTGCTTCGTGCTCGCGGCGCTGGCGGGCGCGTCGGCGCAGGGCTTCGGCGGGCTGATGCTCGCGGCGGCGCTGGCCGGCCTGGGCAACTCGCCGTTCCATCCGGTCGATTTCACGATCCTCAACAAGCGCGTGTCGATGCCTCGGCTCGGGCACGCCTTCTCGGTGCACGGCATCACCGGCAGCCTAGGGTGGGCCGCGGCGCCGGTGTTCCTGATCGGCATCAGCACGCTGACCGGCTCCTGGCGCTGGGCGCTCGTCGCGGCGGCCGTGTGGGCGCTCGCGGTGCTGCTGCTGCTGGTGTGGCAGCGCGACGCGATCGACGACCGTCTCGGCCGCTGGGTGCACCAGAAGGCCGGCGCCGCGTCGTCGGCCGAGCACCCGCTGGCGTTCCTGCGGCTGCCGTCGGTGTGGCTGTGCTTCTCGTTCTTCTTCTGGAGCACGGCAGCGCTGGCGGCGATCCAGAGCTTCGCCAGCCCGGCGCTGGGCCAGATCTACGGCCTGCCGCTCGAAGCCACCGCGTTCGTCGTCACCGGCTACATGCTGTGCAGCGCCGCGGGGATGGTGCTCGGCGGCTTCCTCGCCGGGCGCGCCGAGCGGCTCGAGGCGGTGATCGCGGTGGCGATGGCCGGCGGCGCCGCGCTGCTGCTGCTCGTGGCCACCGGCTGGCTGCCTGGGGCGGCAGCGGCCGTGTGCGCCGCACTGGCGGGGCTCGGCACCGGGCTCGCGGGGCCGTCGCGCGACATGCTGATCAAGCGCGCGACACCGCCCGGCGCGACCGGTCGCGTCTACGGCACCGTCTATTCGGGGCTCGATGCCGGCTTCGCGATCGCCGCGCCGGTGTTCGGCTGGCTGCTCGACCACGGCCACGCGGCCGGCATCTTCGTCGGTGCCGCCGTCGCGCTCGGCTTCGGCATCGCGTCGGCCAGCGTCGTCGGCTGGCGGGTGCGCCAGCGCGTCGCGGCGGGTCTGCCGGCGTGAGCGGGGCTGCCACGACCGCCGTGCGCCTGGCCGGCCACGCCCTCGTCGAGGCGCTGGTCGCGCAGGGCGTCGACACCGCGTTCGGCGTGCCCGGCGAGAGCTACCTCGCGGCGCTCGACGGCTTCCACGAGCACCACGAACGCATCCGCTTCGTCGCGTGCCGCCAGGAGGGCGGCGCGGCGTTCATGGCCGAGGCGCAGGGCAAGCTGACCGGCCGCCCGGGGGTCTGCTTCGTCACGCGCGGCCCCGGCGCGACGAACGCCGCGATCGGCGTGCACACCGCGTTCCAGGACTCGACGCCGATGGTGCTGTTCGTCGGCCAAGTCGCGTCGGACCAGCGCGACCGCGAGGCGTTCCAGGAGGTCGACTACCGGCAGATGTTCGGCCCCGGCACGCTCGGGCTGGCGAAATGGGTCGCCGAAGTGCACAGCGCCGACCGCCTGCCGGAGTACGTCGCGCGCGCGTTCCACACCGCGCTGCAGGGGCGCCCCGGGCCCGTCGTGCTCGCGCTGCCCGAGGACATGCTGGCGACGCCGACGGCCGCGCCGGTGCTGCCGCGCGTCGAGCCCGCGCAGGCCTGGCCGGCGCCGGGCGCGCTGCGCGCGCTGCGCGAGCGGTTGCTGGCGGCGCAGCGCCCGGTCATGATCGTCGGCGGCAGCGGCTGGAGCACCGAGAGCGCGCAGGCGCTGCAGCGCTTCGCCGAGAACTGGCAGCTGCCGGTGGGCTGCGCGTTCCGCTTCCAGGACACGTTCGACAACCACCACCCGCAGTACGCGGGCGACGTCGGCATCGGCATCAACCCGGCGCTGGCGCAGCGCATCCGCGACGCCGACCTCGTGCTCGCGGTGGGCGTGCGCCTGGGAGAGATGACGACCGGCGGCTATACGCTGCTCGAGGCGCCGCGTCCGGCGCAGACGCTGGTGCACCTGCACCCCGGCGCCGGGGAACTCGGCCGCGTCTACGCCGCCGACCTGTTGCTGCAGTGCTCGCTGGCCGGCGCCGGCAAGGCGCTCGAGACGATCGCCGCGCCGACGACGCTGCCGTGGCGCGCATGGACCGAGGCGGCCGCCGCCGACTTCGCGCGCAACCGCGAGCACGCGCCGGTCGAGCCGCTGGACATGGCCGTCGTCGTCAAGACGGTCGAGCGCCTCGCGCCGCCAGACACCGTCTACACCAACGGCGCGGGCAACTTCAGCGGCTGGCTGCACCGCTTCCTGCGCTACCCAGGGCTGCAGCGCCACGGCCGCACGCAGCTCGCGCCGACCTCGGGTGCGATGGGCTACGGGCTGCCGGCGGCGGTGGCCGCCAGCCTGCTGCAGCCGCAGCGCACGGTGGTCAACGTCGCCGGCGACGGCGACTTCCTGATGACGGGGCAGGAACTGGCCACCGCGGTCGCGCACGGCGCGACGCGACTCGTGAGCATCGTCGTCGACAACGGCTCGTACGGCACGATCCGCATGCACCAGGAGCGCGAGTACCCGGGCCGCGTCAGCGGCAGCGCGCTCGTCAACCCGGACTTCGTCGCGCTGGCGCGCGCCTACGGCTGGCACGCGCAGCGCGTCGACCGCACCGCCGAGTTCGAGCCGGCGTTCGCGCAGGCGCTGGCCGCGGGGCGCCCGACGCTGCTGCACCTGAAGCTCGATGCCGACGTCATCACGTCGCGCACGACGCTCTCGGCGATCCGCGACGCCGCGCTGCGGCGCCGCGGCGCCTGAGCCGCGAACGCCGCGCGATGCTCGACCCCGACACCGCCTTCGTCGCACTGAAGCTGCTGTTCGCGCTCGCGCCGCTGCTGGGCCTCGGTGCGGTCGAGGCGCTGCTCTACGGGCGCGACCGCCGTCGCGCGCGCTCGCCCGCCGAGGCGCCGGCCACCAGCAGCACGACGCTGCCCAGCACGACGCCCGCGGCGAGCCACTCGCCGCCGCTGACGACCTCGCCGTCGACCGCGACCCCCAGCGCGAGCGCGATCACCGGGTTGACGTAGCTGTAGCTCGACGCGAGCGCCGCCGAACTGCGCTCGAGCAGCACCATGTAGGCCGTGAACGCGAGCAGCGTCGCGGCGACCACCAGGTAGGCCCAGCTCGCGAGCGAGCGTGCGTCGGGTGGCCACTGCGGCTGCTCGCCCACCAGCCACGACATCGCCAGCAGCAGCACGCCGCCCGCCAGCATCTGGCTTGCGTAGCCGGCCGCGCCGGGCGCGAGCGCCGGTGCCTGCAGCGCGCGCGGCAGCCCCTGGCGCGCCCACACCGACCCGAGCGACCACGTCGCACACGCGACGACGATCGCCGCAAGCCCCGGCGGCGATGCACTGAACCCCTGGCCAGCCGCGAGCAGCAGCACGCCGCCGAGGCCGAGCGCGATGCCCGCGGCGTCGCGGCGGCGCGGGCGCTGGCCGTAGGCCCACTCGCCGAGCGCGACGAGCGCCGGCACGACGGCGATGAACGCGACCACCAGCCCCGACGCGA